>JAUHVS010000564.1 GCA_030424955.1 bacterium
CTGGTCCGCCGTCCGCCAGCCCGCCCGCGTCACGCTCACCGGGGTGCTGATCGTGGTGGTGGTCGAGGTGGTGCTGGCGAGCGCCTGGCGCGCCCCAGACAGCCGGATGCTGCTGCGACTGCAGGTGTTCTCGAGCGTGCTGGGCATCACCGCGGTGGCGGCCACCACGCTGATCGCCGTGGTCCACCAGCTCACGGCCCAGCTGGAGGCCCGGGTGCAGGCCTCGGACGCGGCCCTGGCGCTGCGGAGCGCCGCGGTGGAGGCCGCCGCGAACGCGATCATCATCACCGACGCCCAGGGCGTCATCCAGTGGGCCAACCCCGCCTTCGAGGCGCTGTCTGGTCGGCGGCTGGGGGTGGCGGTGGGCGGCCGCGCCGCCACGGGGTCCAGCCCCGACGCCCTCGACCCCGCCTGGCAGCGCCTGCAGCCGGGCGACACCCTGCGCACCCTCGAGACCCTGCGTCGCCCAGACGGGACCGCCTACACCGTCGAGCAGACGGTGACCGTCCTGACAGGCCCCGACGGCCAGATCGCGAACTTCGTGGCCGTACAAGACGACCACACCGAGCTGATGGCCCACCAGGAGGCCCTGCGGCACCTCGCCCGCCATGACCCGCTCACGGGCCTGCCCAACCGCGCGGTCATCGCAGAGTCCGTCCAGGCGGCCGCCGCCCGGGCGGACACCCTCGGCGTGCCCTTCGCGGTGCTCATGCTCGACCTCGACCACTTCAAGGACACCAACGACGCGCTGGGTCACCCGGCGGGCGACGCGCTGCTGCTGCAGGTCGGTGAGCGCCTGCGGGCGCTGGTGCGGGCAGACGACATCGTGGGGCGGCTGGGCGGCGACGAGTTCGCCGTCGTGCTGACCGAGCTGACCAGCCCGGACGCCGCCGAGGCCCTGGCCGCGCGCATCAACGACGCCCTGTCGCGGCCCTACCGCTGGCGTGGGCAGGTGATGCGCAGCGCCGCCAGCGTGGGGATCTGCGTGTACACCCCCCGCGCGATGCCCTCGGACGAGATCTTGGAGGCCGCAGACATCGCGCTGTACGCGGTCAAGCAGACCGCCCGCGGTGGGTTCGCCGTGCACGCCCCCGCCATGACCGAAGACGTGCGGGCCCGGCTCCAGCTCGCCGACGCCCTGCGGGAGGCCCTCGACCAGGGGGGCCTGTCGGTGGCCTACCAGCCCCAGTACGACCTGCGCACCGAGGCGCTGATCGGGCTCGAGGCCCTGTGCCGCTGGTGTCACCCCCCTTTGGGGGACGTACCCCCCAGCCGCTTCATCCCCATCGCAGAGCGCGCCGGCCTCATCGCCGGCATCGGGCGCTGGATGCTGCGCCAGGCCTGCGCCTTCATCCAGACCCGGCAGGCCGCGGGCCTCACGACGCCGCGGATCGCGATCAACGTGTCGGCCATCGAGCTGCGGCTGCCCAGCTTCGTGTCGACGGTGGCCGAGACCCTCGACACCTTTGGTGTGCCGGGGGACGCCCTCACCTTTGAGCTCACCGAGTCGGTGTTCCTGGGCCGCGCCGCCGCATCCATCGACGCGCTACACGCGCTCGCGGCGCTGGGCATCCACCTGGCCATCGACGACTTCGGCACGGGCTACAGCTCGCTGGGCTACGTCGGCCGCCTGCCCCTCACCAGCCTGAAGATCGCGCAGGTGTTCATCGACGGCATCCTGACCCGGCCCGGGGACGCCGCGATCGTGACCGCCACCGTGCGGCTGGCGCACGCGCTGGGCCTCACCACCGTCGCGGAGGGGGTCGAGACCGCCGAGGCCCTCGCGGCCGTCCGCGCCATCGGCTGCGACCAGGTGCAGGGCTTCTACCTGGGCCGCCCCGCCCTCACCCGGCCCACCCACACGCTCCTGGAGGGCTGCGGCCTGGGCACCCCGTTCCCCGACGGCTGACCCCCCGCTCGAGCACGCCCTGGCCCCCTCGCGCTCGACGGCGTACGGCGCGGCCGTCACACTGGCCGAGACACCACCCGACGCCCACCCCGCCCCTTGGAGTTTGGAATGCGCACCCGTTGGCCCTCGGGCCTGATGGTCAGCCTGCTGTTGATGGCGACGGCCTGCGACGGCGACCCCGAGGCCACCGTTGACGGGGGCGCCGTCGAAGACACAGGAGCGGCGGACAGCGCGCCGGCCGACGCCGCCACGGCCGCCGACCAGGCGACGCCGCAGCCCGACGCGGGCCCGCCAGAAGACCTGGGCCCCGACGCCACCCCCATCGCCCCCGATCAAGGCCCAGCGGACGCCGCGCCGCCCATGGACGCCGGCGATCCCTGCGCCCCACCGGGCGCGCCCACGCCGCGGGCCGCCGTGCTGCCCCTGGGCGAGACGCTGTTCTTTGACGGCGACGACTACCTGGTGGCCTTCGACGACGGGCTGAGCTGCCCCATCACCGTCACGGCGCCCGCCGGCGCCACCGCCGAGGTCATCGACGGGGCGCGCCTCACCCCCGACGTGCCGGGCGACTGGGTGCTGGCGCGGGCCGGGGTGGCGCTGACGCTGACGGTGCAGGCCGACTTCCTCAACGCCGACACCTTCCAGAACTACAACTACACGCCGGCGACCCCGCTGGCGCTGCTGGACGGCGACGCCCCCGAGCTGCTGGTGGTGTCGCCCCCGAGCAACGCCGTGCAGCGGGTCGCCCTGCGGGCCGACGGCGTGGACGCCGGCACGCTGATCCCCACCGGCAGCTGGCCCACAGGCGTGGCGGTGTGGCCGGGCAGCGGCTACGCCGTCGTGACCCAGACCGGCCGCGACAGCCTCGGCTTCCTGGATCTGGCCACCAACCGCATCGCCGACGCCATCCGGGTGGGCGACGAGCCCGCCGGCGTGGTGGTGCAGGGCGACGTGGCCTTCGTGACCCTGAGCGGCGAGGACGCCGTGGCGCGCATCGATCTGGTGGCCCGCGAGGTCACCGGCCGGCTGCCCACCGGCCGCGACCCCCGCGCCATGGCCCTGTCGCCCGACGGCGACACCCTGTACGTGGCCTCGCTCAACAGCAGCAACGCCCACCGCTTCGGGCTGTCGGGCCAGCCCACCGAGCCCGAGCTCCAGCGCGATCTCACGGTCATCGACGTGCCCGCCTTCGAGGTGCGCCAGACCGTGCCCGAGCTGGGCACCATCATCCGGGGCCTGTACGCGGCGCCGGACGGCCGGGTCATCGCCGGGGTCAGCCACAGCCACAACGACACCCCCCAGGTGGACGCCGAGGCCGAGCCCCACACCCACGGGCTCGCCGTGGTGCGCTTCGGCGCCGACGGCACCGCCGAGGTCACCCAGCACAGCCTCGACACCCAGGGCCCGGCGCCGAGCCCCTTCACCCTGGCCGCCACCCCCGCGGGGGATCAGCTCGTGGTCAGCCTGTCGGCGGGCAAGGCCCTGCTGCTGCTCGACGCCGAGACCCTGGCCATCGAGGCCCGCTTGACCACGGGGCATGACCCCCGCGGGCTGGCCTTCGCGGCGGGCCGGGTGTGGACCACCGCGTGGCTCGACAACCAGGTCGAGGGCCACGCGATCCCCCCGGTGCTCGGCGCCGGCCCCGTGACGGCGGCCATCGGCCGCGATCCCACCCCCCCGGACGTCAAGGCGGGCCAGCGCATCTTCAACGACGCCACCTTCAGCCGGTACGGCGCCTTCTCGTGCAACAACTGCCACATCGACGGCCTCACCGACGGCCTGGTGTGGGACCTGCTGGTGGACGGCGAGGTCAACACCCTGGCCTTCCGCAACGTGGCCGGCACCGACCCCTTCCTGTGGGGCGGCCAGCTGCCGACGCTCTTCGACTTCAGCCGCGAGGTGCTGCGGCTGGTGGGCGGCAACGCCACCGGCGCCCAGATGGAGCAGCTCACCCTCTACATGCAGTCCATCACCGCGCCCCCCAACCCCTACGCGGGCCCGGGCGGGCGGCTCACCGCGGCCGCCGAGCGCGGCAAGGCGCTCTTCGACGGCGCGGCGGGCTGCGCGGCCTGCCACAGCGGGCCGCTGTTCACCAACCGCGAGACCGTGGACGGCAAGACCGCGGGCACCCAGACCGACGTGCCGGCGCTCATCGGCGTGTATGACACCGCGCCCTACGGCCGCCGGGCCCAGTGGCGCACCCTCGGCGACATGCTCGACTTCGCGCTGGTCTATACCCAGGCCGAGCCCCTGGACGACGGCGCCCGCGCCGATCTGCTGGCCTACCTGCAGCAGCTGCCCGGCGACGCGCTGTGGCTCAACGCCAGCCGCCCTCTGAGCGGCGCCGATCACGTGTGGGTGCAGAGCCCCATCGAGCTCACCTTCAGCCACCAGCTCGCGCCCGGCCAGGCCGGCGCCTTCCAGCTGCTCACGGACGACGGCCCCGTCCCGGGCGCCTGGACCGTGCGGGGCCGGGTGGCCCGCTTCACGCCCAGCGAGGGGCTGCCCCACGACACCGCCTTCCGCGTCGAGGTCGCCGCCCCCCTGGCGGGCGCCCTGGGCCAGGCGATGCGCACCCCGCTGA
>JAUHVS010000565.1 GCA_030424955.1 bacterium
GCTGCGCCGGCCATCGAGCCCCCGGCGGCCCCCGCGCCGGTCGAGGCCGCACCGGTCGAGGCTGCGCTGGCACCCGTGATCGAGGCGCCCGTGAGCGAGGCGCCCGCGCCCGCCGCCCCGACGCCGGCCCAGGCCGACGACAGCCGGGTCACCATCGGCGTGGAGGTCGAGACGGGCGGGGCCCGCGAGGTGCCGTCGCCCGAGGCGATCCCCACCGTCGAGCCGGCCGTGGCGGCGCCCGTCGCCGAGGCCCCGGCGGCGGAGGCCCCCACCCGGCAGGCGGCCATCCGGTCCATGCCCGAGGTCATGGCCATGGCGCGGCAGGCCCTGGCGGGCATCGCCAACGCGGGCCCCGGCCCTCTGGCCAGCAAGGCGCAGCGGGCGCTGACCGACCTGGCCGAGGCCACCCAGCGGGCAGAGGCCGCCGATCCCACCGATCCTCCCCAGGGCGAGGATCTGGTGCGCCTCGCGACCCAGGCGCTGATGGAGATCGCCCAGGCGGCCCGTGAGCAGCAGGACGACACCCCCGCCACCGAGCCGGGCTGAGCCGCGGCGTCTCCGCCCGCGCCCCCCGGGGGCGGTCTCACCGGCTCGCCCACCGCTCGCGGCCCTGGCACGCAGGGCTTTGAACGCTCGCCTCGTCTCCACCGAGCCTGCATAATGCGGGCCGCATACTTTCGGGCCGAGAGGCGGAGGCATGACTGTTACGGCTGACCTGAGCGGGCCCGCGATCGTCGCGCTGGGCGCGTCGGCTGGGGGGCTCGAGGCGCTGCAGGCCTTCTTCGCCCAGATCCCCCCGCACACGGGCGCCTGCTACATCGTCATCCAGCACCTCTCGCCCGACTTCCACAGCCTGATGGACGAGCTGCTGGGCCGGGTGACCCGGATGCCCGTCAGCGTGGTCCGCGACGGCGATCCGATCGAGGCGGATCGGGTGTACCTGATCCCGGCCGACGCCAACCTGGTGACCTCGGGGGATCGCCTGCAGCTCGTCTCGCGCAGCCGCCGCGCCGGGGGCATGCCCAACTACCCGGTGGACCTGTTCTTCACCAGCATGGCGCAGCGTCACCGGGGGCGCCTCGTCGGGATCATCCTGTCGGGGTCGGGATCGGACGGCACGATGGGCGTGCGCGCGGTGAACGAGGCGGGCGGCCTCGTCTTCGCGCAGGATCCCAAGAGCGCCAAGTTCGATGGCATGCCCACGAGCGCGATCCAGACCGGGCTGGCCGACGTGGTGGGCGAGCCGGGCCAGCTCGCCCAGCGCATCGTGGCGCTGCTGGGCCCCGACGCGCCGCGGCCGGCGCGGGGTCAAGTGGACGAGGGCAGCGAGGCGCTCGGGCGGGTCATCGCGCTGCTGCAGCACCACCACGATCTGGACCTGGAGGGCTACAAGACCGCGACCCTGCTGCGGCGCATCGAGCGGCGCGCCCAGCTCACGCAGGCGTCGAGCCTGGCGGACTACGTGGATCGGGTCGAGGGGGACCTCCTCGAGCTGGAGCGGCTGCTGACGGATCTGCTGATCTCGGTCACGTCGTTCTTCCGAGATCGCGACGCGTGGCGCCTGCTGGCGGACTCTGTGTTCCCCCGGCTGGTCGAGGAGCTGCGGGCGGTCGATGGCGAGCTGCGGCTCTGGTCCTGCGCCTGCTCGACGGGCGAGGAGGCCTACTCGCTGGCCATGTTGACCGTCGAGGCCTTCGAGGCGGTCGGGCGACCGGTCAACGCCCGCATCTTCGCCACCGACATCGGCCAGCGGTCGCTGGATCACGCGGCGGCCGGCGTGTACCCCGTGGCGATCCGCGACGCCGTCGGGGCGGCCCGGTGCGCGCGGTTCTTCGACCTGGTGGACGGGCACTACCGGGTCAAGCCTGAGCTGCGCCGCCTGGTGGTGTTCGCCGCGCACGATGTGACCCGCCAGACCCCCTTCAGCCGGATGCACCTGGTGAGCTGCCGCAACATGCTCATCTACCTGGAGCCGCCGCTTCAGCAGCGGGTGATCCACCGGCTGCACTACGCCCTGCGCATGGGCGGCGTGCTGTTCCTCGGCAACGCCGAGGGCCCGCTCGAGATGGCGGAGTTCAGCACCCCCGAGTCGGGCGACAGCCACATCTTCCGCAAGATCAGGCGCTCCCCACCGCTGACGCACATCGCCGGGGTCGCCCGCCGGGCGGCGGCGACGCGCATGCCGAACACCGAGTGGATTGAGGGCCCCGCGCCGTTCCGATCCACGGACGGGGTGCTCGAGCCGGTGCTGACCAGCCTGCTGGCCGAGAGCGACGGCTTCGGCGTCGTGATCAACCGGTCCAACGCGGTGCTCCACGTGATCGGCCCGACCCCGCCGTGGTTCCGCCCCCGGTCGGGCGCCTTCAACAACGAGGTGTCCAGCCTGCTGCCACGGCGGCTGGGCCTGTCGGTGGTGACCGGCCTGCACCGCGCGCGCTCGGGCCAGGGGTCGGTGCGCTTTGGCGGGGTGCACTTTGACTCGGACGGCAGCCCCTTCGTGCTCGATCTGCTGGTGATCCCGGCGTCAGCGGGGGCCGTGGGCCCCGAGGTCGACTACGTCATCTTCACGCCCGCGCCCCCGGACGAGGCGCCCGCCCCGTCGCAGGCGCAGTACGACGCGGGCGCGGCCTCCAGCAGCCGGATCCAGCTGCTGGAGAACGAGCTGCAGCAGACCCGCGAGAACCTGCAGGCCACCATCGAGGAGCTCGAGGCCACCAGCGAGCAGCAGCAGGCGGGCAACGAAGAGCTCCTGGCCAGCAACGAGGAGCTGCAGAGCACCAACGAGGAGCTGCACTCGGTCAACGAAGAGCTGCACACGGTCAACGCCGAGTATCAGGCGAAGATCCACGAGCTCACCAGCCTCACCAGCGACCTCGACGGGCTGCTGAACGCCCTTGAGGTGGGGGTGCTGTTCCTCGACCAGGACCTGGCCATCCGGCGCTTCAACCGCCGAGCGCTGAGCGCCTTCCGCCTGGATCGGGTCGACATCGGCCGTCCCCTGTCCGACATCGCCGACAACCTGTTCGATGAGCAGGCGCGGCTCGCGTTCTACGGGGCCCTGGCGGCGGGTGACACCTGGCACGCGACCGTGGACGTGGGGGGGCGCAGCCTGCGGGTGCGCTGTGCGCCGCTGGGCGCCCGAGACGGCCGCGATGGGCGGCTCGTGACGTTGGTCGACGTGCACGACGTCGAGGCGGCGCGCCGGCTGGCGGCACACCGCGAGGCGACCCTGCGCGGGGTGAACGATCAGGTGCCGGTGGTGCTGTTCCGCATGGGCGCCGGGGGGCGCTACGAGTACCTCAGCCCGGCCTACGAGGCGCTGTGGGATCTGCGCGTGGAGGACGCGATGCAAGATCCCGGTCTGTGGGTGGAGCGCGTCCATCCGGAGGACCGCGAGCGGGTCGTCGAGGGCATGGCGGAGGGCAAGGCGGCCGGGGGCTTCGACCTCAGCTACCGGGTCGTCCACCGCGACGGCACCACCCTCTGGCTGCGCGCGCACGGCGCGCGCCAGGCGGCGAGCGGTGAGACCGTCGGGGTGATCATCGACGTCACTGAGCAGGTCGCGGCGCAGGCGGAGCTCAAGGGCCTGGTCGCACAGATCCAGGGGCTGATCCGCAGTACGGGGAGCGTGGTGTACGACCACGACGTGCTCGGGCTGTCCATCGCGTGGTCGGGCGATCTCCAGGGGGTCTTTGGGCTGGACGCCGACGCGCTCGGGGTGGGGGAGGCGAGCTGGCGAGGGCGGGTTCACCCGGACGACGTGACCCGGGTCGAGGCAGCCCTGCAGCGCGCAGCGGCCGCGCAGCACCTGTTTGACCTCCGGTATCGCTTCCGGCACGCGGACGGCCACTACCTGCCGGTGCACGACCGCGGCGAGGTGTATGTCAACGGGGCCGGCGAGCTGGTCCGCGTCGTAGGCATCATGCACGACCTGTCAGAGCGGGTGGATCTCGAGCGGGCGCGGGCGCGGCTCATGTTGCCTGCCGTCGAGCCACGGCTGGCGTGGACCTTCGACCCGGCGGCGTCGCCCCCGCTGAGCTATGCCGCCAGCGAGGCGCCCGCCTTGGCAGCGGTCATCGAGGCGGAGTGGCTGCGGCTGTTGGATCGCCTGGCGAACGCGCCGGCGTCTGGGGCCCCGTTCGCCCTCCCCCTTGGCGAGGACACCGGCCACCCCTGCGTGCTCGAGGGCTGCCCAGTGCCAGGCCAGGACGGGGTGCTGGTCGGGATCGTGCGCTTCGCTGAGGGCGCCCGGCTGGCGCTGGACGTCATCGAGCACCTGCCGGCCCGCCTGACCGTCCGCGATGGCAAGGACCGCGTGGTGCTCGCGAACGCGGCCGCTCGGCGGTGGCTGGGGCAGCCGGCGGAGGGCGGGCCGCTGGTGGCGCCCATCGAGGTGGCCGAGCAGCACGACTGTGATCGCGAGTCGGTGTTGCTGGCCCGGCGACGGCAGGTCCAGATCCATGACTCCGACTGGCACCAGACGAGCCCGAT
>JAUHVS010000566.1 GCA_030424955.1 bacterium
CAGGGCCCCGTGGCGGTCGTAGAGGAAGCTCGCCGGCACGCCATCCACGCCAAAGCTGAGGCGGGCCTCGTTGTCGGGGTCGTGGAGGGCGCGGCCGGGCACGTCCTGCTCGTCATCGATCCGCCGCGGGCCCGCCGGATCCTCGTCCAGCGCGATGGACAGCACGGTCAGGCCGTGGGGGATCAGGGGCGCGAGGGTGAGGTTGAGCGCCGACAGCTCGTCGAGGCACGGCAGGCACCAGCTGGCCCACAGGTGCACCCAGGTGGGCCGCCCGTGGGCCGCCGCGCGCAGGCGCACCGGCGCGCCGGTGTGCAGGTCCTGCACCTGGTAGTGGGGCACGCGGCGGGCGATGTGCGCTGCGGTGGCGGCGCTCGGCGCGGTGGCGGCCGGGCTGGGGGCGGACGGGCTCGGGGCGGGGCCCACGGGGGGCGCCCACAGGGCGAGCAGCAGCGAGAGGGGGGGCGCGAGCATGGGGTCTAGGACGGCCCACGCCGCCGATGGGTTCAGCGGCCGCGCACTTTTCGCGGGCTGGCCTTGGCCTTCGCCTCCGCTGGGGCCGCCTGCCAGGTGATCTCGAGGCTGGGCCCCACGGGGGCACAGGGCAGGGCGAGGTCGCCACGCTCGGTCTGCCAGCTGAGCTGCTCGCCCTGGGGGCCGCGCCAGCGCTGGATGGGCCCGCTGCCGTCCACGCGCTCATAGCCCTGGGCCTTCGCCGCCTTCACGAGCCCGCCCACGTGATCGTCCTGGGTGTACCCGCTGCGGTACACCATCCACAGCCGCACCCGGGTCACGGCGGGGTAGGCCGACAGCTCGGTGGCGACCCGCCAGCGGTGCTGCTCAGGCCGCGTGGCCTGGATCAGCCAGCGGGGGGTGGCCTCGGGCGGGGTGAGGGAGGCCACGCCCTCCTTGCACTCGCCGCGCCGGGTGTAGGTGGGGGCGGGCGGGCGCCAGTCGAGCTCCACGCGGTGCTCGCGGGCCACGCCGGGCGGCGCCTTGAGGCGGCCGATCTCGAGGGCCCAGTCGGCCCCCTCGATCCGATCGGCGTCGGCCGGGAAGCGCGCGGGGGCCCCGGCCAGCTTCAGGCTGCGCAGGGCGCCCAGGGCCGCGGCGTCCACCTGCGCGTCGGCGCCCAGGGTGCGCACCTGCAGGTGGACGTGGCGGTGCGGCTTGGGCCCGATGTGGCGGCGGTGCACGACGCCGGTCAGCTTGCCCTTGAGCGCCGCGGTGACGCCCCGCCAGGCCTTCGGCAGATCGCCGGGCGCGTCGACGGTGGGGCGCTCCGCGTAGCGCGCCGCGCGGGCCTCGGCCGCGGCCGGGCTGTCGCTGGGGGCGGCCTTGGCCGCGGGGGGCGCGGCCGCAGCGTCAGCGGGCTTCGCCTGCCGCTCCGTGAGCGCGTCGTGGACTTGCTCGCAGCCGACGAGGGCGGCCACGGCGAGGCTGAGCGCCAAGGGCAGGGGGCGTGCGAGGGGGGGCCGGCGGGGCATGTCAGATCAGTCGCAGAGCGCCAGCAGGTGCTCGAGGAGGTCGCGGGTGGCGACCGCGTCGCCCAGGGCGGTGTGCCGCAGGGCCTCGGGCGGGGCGACGTCGAAGTGGGCGAAGGCGCCGTCGCTGCTGCGGGCGTCGCTGGGCAGCTTGCCCTGCAGGGCCAGCACGTAGAGCAGGGTGTGGGTGTCGAGGCTGCGGTGGCAGAAGCACGCCGGCACGGCGCGCCCGGCCAGGGCGTAGAGCCGGCGCAGGAAGCTGAGGTCAAAGGCGACGTTGTGGCCGGCGACCATGACCTGCGGGGCGTGGGGCAGGGCCGCCAGCCAGGCGTCGATGCGGTCGCAGGCCTCGGCGGGCGTGCACCCGTTGGCCTCGATCCAGCCCAGGTCGATGCCGTTGACGGCCATCGAGCGCGGGTTCGTGCACAGCTCAGGCTCGCGGACGAAGATCTCGACGCGGTGGGCCCCGGTCCAGTCGACGAGGCCGATGGACAGGATGCTGTGGGTCAAGGGATCGAGGCCACCGGTCTCGGTGTCGATCACCACGATTTGGTCGCGCAGCGTGTTCACGCGGGGGAGCATGCCAAGTCACCGCGCAGGGCGAAAGGGGCTGGCGCCCACCCCGGCTTCGCGGCGAGGGTGAGGGCATGTCGACCGTGCTGCTCATCGACGACGAGCCCGCCATCACCGAGAGCCTGGCCTACGCCCTGGGGCGGGGCGGGTTCGAGGCCCACGCCGCGGGCACCCTGGCCGAGGCGGACGCCCTGCTGGCGTCGCTGTCACCGGCCCTGGTGTTGCTGGATCTCATGCTGCCGGACGGCAACGGGCTGGACTGGCTGCGGGCCCTGCGCCAGCGCAGCGAGGTGCCCGTGATCATCCTGTCGAGCCACGACGATCCGGTGGATCACATCGTGGGGCTCGAGGTGGGCGCCGACGACTACATCGACAAGCCCTTCAGCCCCCGCGAGGTGGTCGCCCGGGTGCGCGCGGTGCTGCGGCGGGCGCGGCCCAGCGAGCCGGCTGAGGCCACGGCCCGGCTGGCGGTGGACCTGGAGAAGCGGCTGGCGTGGGCCCACGGCGTGCCGTTGGACCTGTCCCGCACCGAGTTCGACCTGCTGGTGGTGTTCGTGGGCGCCCCCGGGCGGGTGTTCACCCGGGATCAGCTGCTCGACCGCGCCTGGGGCCCCGACGTGGCCGTGGCCGAGCGCACGGTGGACGTGCACATCAAGTCGCTGCGCCGCAAGCTGACGGGCGGCGGGCTGCCCCCCGAGACCATCGAGACGGTGCGGGGCATCGGCTACCGCCTGTCGGAGCGCTGAGGCCGGCGTGGAGGCCGGGGCCTTCGTGCTCGCGTCCCGCGAGCTGGTGCTGCTGCTGGGCGGGGCCGTGCTGCTGGTGGGCGTGGCCTTCGTGGCGGCCCGGGTGCTGCGCGCGCTTGAGCACGGCTTCTCGGTGCGGCTGCAGCTCTTCTTCGCCGTGCTCGTGCCCTCGCTGCTGGCCACCGCCATGATCGGCGCGTGGGCGGTGGAGCGGGTGTACAGCCGCGCCGACGCCCTGATGGCCGACGAGCCGTCGAAGGAGACCCTGGCGGTCGTCGCCGAGCTGGTGCGGGACTTCGGGCCCAAGACCACCGTGCTCTTCGCGCTGCTGGCCTGCGCCGCCGCCGGCGCGGCCTTCGCGCTCGGGCGCGGGCTGGCGCGGCCCCTGGAGCAGCTCGCCCGGTCGGCCGAGGCCATCGCCCGGGGCGAGCGCCACGCGGTGCTGCCGCCCCCCCGGGGCCGCGAGGTGCGGCGGCTGACAGCGGCCTTCGAGTCGATGCGGCGCAGCCTCGAAGATCGCCACCACATCGAGCAGTTCGTCGCGGATCTGGGCCACGAGCTCAAGAACCCGGTGTCGGCCATCCGCGCCGCGACCGAGGTGCTGCTGGAGGGGGCTGCCGAGGATCCCGTGGCCCGGCCGCGGTTCCTGGGGCGCATCGACGAGGCGACCCGGCGGCTCGAGGGGCTGCTGCAGGACCTGCTGGGGCTGGCGCGGCTGGAGGCCCGCGGTCTCGAGCCCGGGCGCCACCCGCTGGGGCTGCACGCGATCGCGGCCGAGGCGGTGCGCGCCGCCACGACCCTGGGGGCGGCCCGGGGGGTGCGGGTGGTGCTGGACGCGCGGCCCGTGGAGCTGCGGGGCGACCGCACGTGGCTGCGGCGGGCGGTGGACAACCTGCTCGACAACGCGGTGCGCTACAGCCCCGATGGCGGCTCGGTGCAGGTCGAGGTGCGGGCGGAGGGCCCCGAGGCGGTGCTGCGGGTGCGCGACGAGGGGCCGGGGGTGGCGCCGGCCCTCCGCGAGCGGCTGTTCGCCCGGTTCGTCACCGATCGCGCCCACGTCGGGGGCACGGGCCTGGGGCTGGCCATCGTGCGATCCGTCGCCGAGCAGCACGGGGGCAGCGCGCGGCTCGTCGAGGCAGGGCCGGGCGCCGTGTTCGAGCTGCGGCTGCCGCTGTCGGTGGCGGGGCTCCGCGGCTGAGACCGGGGGGGCGCCCTGGGGTGGCGCCTCCGCAGCGGCCCACCGGCTTGACCGGGCCCCGGGTGGTCGGGCACAGCTGCGCGGCAGACCCAAACTGGTCCCGAGCGGAGCCGCCCGGGCAAGGAGCTCTCATGAAGCGTTGGACGACCGGCCTGTCCATGGGCCTCGCCCTGTGGACCCAAGCGTGTGTGCCCGTTGGGGGCGGCGGCAGCAGCGAGTGCGACGAGATGACCGCGTGCCGCGAGGGCCTCGTGTGCCTCAACGGCGACTGCGTCGACCCGAACCAGCCGCGCCCTGACCAGGGGTCGGCCGGTGGGGCTGGCGGCGGCGGCTTCGGCGGCTTCGGGGGCGCGGGCGGTGCCGGGGGCATGGGCGGCGCCGGCGGGGCCGGCGGCATGGGCGGCGTCGGCGGCATGGGCGGCGTCGGTGGCATGGGCGGCGCAGGCGGCGCCGGTGGTGTGGGTGGCGCCGGTGGCATGGGCGGCGTGG
>JAUHVS010000567.1 GCA_030424955.1 bacterium
CTATCGGGCGGCCACCCAGGTGGTGATCGACCTGGTGGCGCCGCAGTACCTGCCACGCCGGGGCACCGAGGTGGTGCAGCTCGGGACGGGGAACGCCTGGAACACGGTGGAGTTCTTCGAGACGCAGTACCGGATCATCAAGAGCCGCCAGGTGGCGGCGAAGGTGGTCGAGACCCTGGGACTGCAGCACGATCTGGACTTCCTGGGCGTGGACGGCATCGAGGATCCCGAGGAGCGCGCCCAGCGCCTGGAGGGGGCCGATCCAGTGCAGGTGCTCGCGAGCCGCGTGGACGTCGAGCCGGTGCAGGACAGCCACGTGGTGCTGGTGCGGGTGAAGGACTCGAACCCTGAGCGGGCGGCAAAGCTCGCAGACGCGGTGGCGGAGGCCTACGCCGAGCTGAACGTCAACCGGAAGGTGTCGGCTGCGGGCGAGGCGGTGACCTGGCTGCAGGCCCAGGCGGACACGCTGGCGGCTGAGCTCAAGCTGGCCCGCGACGCGCTGCTCAAGTTCAAGCGTGAGCACGACATCCTGAGCGCGTCCCTCGCCGACAAGCAGAACCTGAACGGCATGGATCTGCAGGACGCCAAGCGGCAGCTGCGGACCCTGAAGCAGGCCAACGCCGGGCTGGCAGAGCAGTACCGTCAGGTGCAGCGCCTGTCGGTGGACGAGGCCATGCGGAGCGTGCCCGAGGTGTTGTCGAATGGGCTCGTGCAGCAGCTGAAGCAGCAGAAGGTCGAGCTGGAGAACAAGCGCGACGAGCTGCTGAAGCGCTACCTGCCGAAGCACCCGGATGTGCGGGTGGCGGACGACCAGATCAAGCGGGTCGAGCAGTCGCTGGCCAAGGAGGTCAGGGGCATCTCGAAGAGCATCGAGCGCCAGTACGAGGCCGCCCGGCGGGCCGAGGCGGAGGCCGTCGCCGAGGTGGCAGCGCTGGAGCGCAGCGCCCGCGAGATGCAGAACCGCGAGCTGGAGTACAAGCGCCTGGAGGGCGCGGTGGAGTCGAAGAAGACCCTGCACGCCGATCTGCTGCTGCGCTGGAAGGAGGCGGAGCTGCAGGCGGAGGCCAAGGCCAACAACGTGCGCATCTTGGACCGCGCGCTGGTGCCCGCGGTGCCCATCTGGCCGCGGCTGGGGCTGAACCTGGCGGCAGCGGCGGTGCTGGCGCTGTTGGGTGGCATCGGGCTGGTGTACCTGGTGGAGCAGCTCGACAGCTCGGTGAAGAACCAGGAGCAGCTGGAGGCCGAGTTCGGGTTGACCTTCCTGGGGATCATCCCCGCGGTGAAGAACCGGGCGAAGGCGACGCCCAGCGGCAACCCCGATCGCTACATCATAGAGAACCCAAACAGCGCAGCGGCCGAGTGCGTCCGCACCATCCGCACCAACCTGCTGTTCATGTCGCCTGAGCGCGAGATGCGCTCGATGCTGGTGACCAGCGCCGGGCCGCGCGAGGGCAAGACCTACACGTCGGTGAACATCGCGGCGACCATGGCGATGTCGGGCAGCCGGGTGCTGCTGATCGACGCGGACCTTCGCCGGCCGCGCGTGCACAACGTGTTCGACATGACCAACGATCGCGGGCTGACCAACCTGATGATGAACCCCGAGGGCGACATCCCCTCGCTGGTGCGGCCGTCGGGGGCCGAGGGCCTCGACGTGATGTGCTCGGGGCCCATCCCGCCGAACCCGGCCGAGCTGCTCCACAGCGCGGCGTTCAAGCGGAGCGTGGAGCGGCTGCTCGAGACCTACGATCGCGTGATCTTCGACTCGCCCCCCGTGGTGTCGGTCACGGACGCGCAGATCCTGGGGCAGGTGCTGGACGGGGTCGTGATGGTGGTCAGCGCGGGGCAGACCAGCCGCGTCATGCTGGCCAAGGGCGTGCGGCTCCTGCGGGACGTGAACGTGCGGATCTTCGGCGCGCTGCTGAACAACCTCGACGTCACCCGCCGTGGGTACGGTCAGTACTACTATCGCTACTACGGCGCGGAGCCCTACAGCGCCGATCCGGCCCAGCTCAAGTCATAGCTGCCAGCGGCCGGCGGGCCGCGCGCCGCGCCCCGCCCGTGCCATGGCCCGAGGCGCAGGGTCCGCCTGGTCCCTGTGGATGACGCCCATGGATGATCCCCAGCGCTGGACGGTCGTGTGGAACTTGCCCACGCTGCCCGAGTATCGCGACCGGCTGCAGATGTTGGCGCGGCTCTCGGCGCAGGTGGGTCGACTGTACGTGCTGACGAGCGCCGTCCCCCCCGAGATCGCGGCAGAGGTCGCCGGCTGGCCTCGGCTGCGCCTGGTGGTGCTGGGGCGGCCGTGGTTCCGGCAGCGCGCCCACGGCTGGCTCGACGCCCATCATGCGCGCCTCAGCATCGTGCACGACACCTTCGGTCACCTGGCGGAGTGGATGCTGGCGCGCCGCGGGGCCCGCGCCGTGCGCTACGTGAGCACCCAGTATACGAGCAACGCGGGCTGGCTCGACGGGGTGCGGCGGGGGCCCGAGATGGTCTTCGACGCGCACTATGCCGCGCTGCGGATGTTGACGTACTGGAGCGATCGGGTGGTCTGCGCGGCGGCCGACGAGGTGCTCGTGCTGGGGCCCGGCCACGACCGCGAGCTGTGCCGACACCACCCCATTGAGCCCGCCCGGGTGGGGGTGCTCCCGAGCGAGGTGGACGTCGCCCGGTTCCGGCCCGCGCCGCGGCGGCTGTCGGCGGATCCCGTGGTGCTGTTCACCGGGCGGCTGCAGCGCACCAAGGGGCTCGATGTGCTGATCAGGGCGGTGGCCGCCCTGCGCCGCGGGCCGTGCCCACGGGTGCGGCTGGTGCTGATCGGGCGGGTGCTCCCGCGGGATGCCAGCTGGCTGGACCGGCTGATCGAAGAGAGCGCGCTGGGCGAGGCGCTGGAGGTCATCCCGGGCCTGCCGCAGGACGGGCTCATCGAGTGGTACCGGCGCGCGACAGTGCTGGGCTTCCCGTCGCTCTTCGAGGGATCACCGCGCAGCGTGCGGGAGGCGCTGGCCTGCGGGTGTCGCGCGGTGTTGTCGGATATCCCCGGGCACCGCGGCATCGACCCCGACGGGCAGTTCGTGCGGTTCGCGCCGGTCGGGGACGCGGCCGCCTGGTACGCCGCGTTGGCCGCTGCCTTGGCTGAGCCGCCCGTGGCCGCGGCCGCGCGGGCGGCGGCGGGCGTGGCGCGGATGCGCGACGTGCATGGGCTGGCGGCGGTGTCGACGCACCTGCTGGGGGTGTACCGGCGGCTCCGGTCGGAGCCACCACGGCCCTGACCGTTTCGTGGGTCCGACCAGCCGAGGGCGGGCTGGCGGGTCACCGTCGCGGGCCGCGTCCGGGGTGCCGAGGGATCACAGGCGGCGCAGGGCGCGGTCGAGGGCGCGGCCACCGCTGGCGATCACGCGGGCCGCGGGCGCGCCCTTTGACCCCCGTTGCCTACAGGCTGTGGCGGAAGTGCACCAGCCGATACACCGCGCGGGGGCCCGCGCGCTGGGTGAGGACCAGCCCCATCCCCAGGCCCATGGCCGAGAAGAACAGCACCATCGTCGAGAAGCGCGCGGTCATGTCGCTGAAGAGCAGCAGCACGATCCAGCCGGTGAGGCCCGCCGCGGTCGCCCGCAGGTCGTCGCGGGCGGCGTCGTCGGCGATCCGCGAGACGTTGCGCCACATGAAGGCGAGGCCCCCAAGGAAGAACGCGAGGAAGAACAGCAGCCCCAACGGGCCGTGATCGACGAGCACGCGCACGTAGGTGTTCTCGACGCTGGGCGGGGTCGCCGCCTTCTTGGGGTGGTTGGCCTGGTGGCGGCCGGCGTGCAGGTGTTGCCAGCCCGCGCGGGCGCCGGCGCCGACGGCCAGCCGCGCCGGGGTGAACTCCTGGAGGATGCCGATCTGGGTCTCGCTGACCTGCACCAGATCGCTGACCGCCCGCCGCGGGCTGAGGCGGGCGTCGCCGCTGAAGGCGAGGCCGGCGATGACCACCGTCGCGAGGGCGCCCGCCGCGACGAGCCCGCGCCACTGGCGGCCAAAGACGAGGGCCATGGCCAAGGCGGTGGCGAGCAGGCCCGATCGGCTCAGCGTCAGCGCGGCGGTGGTGAGCAGGAGCACGCCCGCCAGCAGGAACCAGGGGCGCGCGGGCGTGCTCGCGCGGCGCAGGCGCGTCCAGACGAGGGGGAGGGCCAGCGCCACGAGGCTCGCCATCAGCAGGGGGCTGTCCTGGGTGCCCTCAGGCCGCACGAAGCGGCCCTCGACGGCGAAGGTCTCGACGGCCTGCCACACGGTGACGGCGCCCGCGAGGGCGACGCTGCCCACCAGGGTGCCGGTGAGGGTGTCGCGGCGGGTGGTCACCATGCGGGAGTTGAGCACCAGGTAGAAGACCACGAGCCCGTTGCACAGCCACCACAGCAGGCCCAGCAGGCTGTCGAGGGGGAAGCGGCTGGTGAGGATGAGGGCCGCGCTCAGGCCGATGAAGCCGACGAGGGGGAGGT
>JAUHVS010000568.1 GCA_030424955.1 bacterium
TGGGCCCAGCGCTGGCGCAGGGTGTCGACCCACGCGACCGTGTCGGGATCGTGCTGCACGGCCTCCAGGCGCACCACCACGGGCTGCCGCTGCGCGAGGGCGGCGAGGGCCTGGGCGAAGGGGGTGGCGCTGGTGGCCGCGGGTGGGCCCTCCAGGGCGCTGGCGAGGGCGTCGATCAGGGCGGGATCGGCCGTGGGCAGGGCCTCGGCGAGGCGGTCGCGCCGGCGGTGACGGGGCAGGCCCAGGGTGCCCAGGGCGCGGCCCCACATGGCGCCGAGCCCACAGGCGGGGGTGGGCGGATCGGCGTGCACCGCCGACAGGACCTGGACGCCGCCGGCAGCGTGGGCCGTCTCGGACAGCCACTGGGCCAGGTGGCGCTTGCCGCGGCCGGTGGGCCCCTCGATCCAGACCACCTGCAGGCCGTCGCCACGCACCGCGGCGCGCAGGGCCGCCCAGAGGGCCTCGCGCTCGGCCTGGCGCCCGGTCAGTGGCGGGCGCTGGAGGCTGAAGAGCGACCGCCCGAGGCCAGGCGGGAGCAGGGGGCGCAGGCGCGCGCGGGCTGGGGGCTGCGCGGGGAGCGGGCAGTGGCCCAGCGGCATGGGCAGCGGCCCGCTGGCGCCGCCCTCGGCCGCGGTGAGATCGCCGTCGAGGGCGGTGAGATCGGCCAGGCTGCCCAGGCCGCGCTCGGGCGCGAGCGTGTCGGTCAGGCCGGCCAGGGGCCGGGGGGTGGCGGCCAGCGGCGCGGGCACCTCGGGGACGGTCGTGTCGCCGAAGGCCTCGAAGTCGAAGGCGACGGGGGCGGGGGCCGCGGCCCAGGCCACGGGGGGGCCCAGGGCGCGCAGGGCGTGGCGGGCGTGGGCGGCCCGGGGGAAGCGATCGGCCGGGGCCTTCTGGGTGAGCCGCTGGATCCAGCCATCCAGGCCCGCGGGCACCGGCAGCCGGGGCTGAAGCGGGGGCAGCGGGCGGGTGCGCTGCGCGGCCATCAGCCCGTTGACGTCGTGGCCAAAGGCCTGCCAGGGGTGGCGGCCGCACACCAGCTCCCAGGCGATGAGGCCCAGGGCGTACAGGTCGGTGGTGGGCCCATAGGCCTGCTGCGCCCCCAGGGTCTGCTCGGGCGCCATGTAGGCCGGGGTGCCCACGAGGCCGGGCTCGACGGGGTCGCCCTCGGCGTCGAAGACGATGCCAAAGTCGGTCAGCACCGGGCCGTCGGGGGTGAGGATCACGTTGTCGGGCTTCAGGTCGCGGTGCACCAGCCCGCGGGCGTGCACCTGCGCGAGGGTGTCGAGCAGGGCCTCCAGCACCGCCGAGATGGCGGGCCAGTCGGGCCAGCGGGCGGCGTGGAGCATGGGCCCGTCGAGCCACTCCATGGCCAGCCAGGGGGCGCCGGGCGGCAGGCTCGGGTGGTCGGTGGGCACGGCGCCGTGGTCGAGGATGCGCACCACCCCGGGGTGATCCACCGCCGCCATGGCGCGCACCTCGGCGGCGAACCAGGCGCGGAAGCGCGGGTCATGGGCGGCGAGGGCGGTGATGACCTTGAGGGCGATGCGGTGGCCGGTGCCGCGGTGCCGCGCCTGCCAGACCACGGCCATGCCGCCTTCGCCCGCGCGCCGGATGAGCTCAAAGGATCGCAGGCTCGACATGCCCCCATCATGGGCCGGTAGGGTCGGTGGGGCCAAGGGGCGCGCGCTCGGTGGGCCGCGCGCCGGCGCGCTGGGGTCAGGCGGCGTGCTCCAGGCGGGGCTGGCCCGAGAGGCTCACGCGGTCGCGGCCGGTGCGCTTGGCCTCGAGCAGGGCCTCGTCGGCGGCCTGGATGGTGGCGTCCAGGTCGCCCCGGGCGAGCGCGACGCCGATGGACACGGTGAAGGCGGGGCCGTCGGCCTGGGCGGTGCGGGCGGCGAGCTGGGCGCGCAGGTGGTTGCCCCAGGCCCTCGCCGCGTCGGCCGTGTGGCCGGGCAGCAGCACCACGAACTCCTCGCCGCCGTGCCGGCTGGCCAGCAGGGGCGCCGGGCAGGCCGCCTGCAGCACCTGCGCGAACTGTCGCAGGGCCTTGTCGCCCGCGGCGTGCCCGTAGGTGTCGTTGAGCTGCTTGAAGTGATCGAGATCGGCGTAGGCCACGGCGTAGGGCGCGCCGTCGGCGATGCGGGCCATCGCCTCTTCGGTGAAGCGGCGGCGGTTCAACAGCCCCGTGAGGGGATCGGTGCGGGCCTGGGTGTCCTTCTCGGCCATGGCGCGCAGCACCGTCAGCCGGTCGCCCAGCTTGTGGGTGAGCAGGTTGAGGCGCACGAGCAGGTGCGGGTCCAGGGGCCCGGCGGGCCGGCGGGTGGTGAGCACGCCGATGGTCGCGCCGCCGATGGCCACCGGGTGACAGCTCGCGGCGCAGTCGGCGCCGCAGGCGAGGCGGGGGCAGGCGTCGAGGGCGTGGGCGCTGGCGAAGGCCTGCGCCTGGCCGGAGCGGGCGGCGGGGCAGTCCTGGGGGGTCGGCGGCCCGTTGTCGTTGCGCAGGTGGCGCGCGAGGACCGTCTGCAGGTGGGCGTTGCTGTTGTCGGCCAGCATCAGCGCGATGGGCTGGTCCGGGGCGAGCTCGGCCAGGGCGCGATCCACGACGGCGTAGACCTGGGGCTCGTCTCGGGCCATCTGCAGGGCCCGGGCGAGGCGCGACTCGAAGCGCGTCCGGCTCTGGCTGTGCGCGAGGCGCGTGGCCTGGCGACCTGTGATGACGAAGATGCACAGCACCAGCGCCAGCACCGCGGCGGCCACCCCGGTGACCACCCACCACCCCTGCGCCCGCGCCGCGTGCAGCGCCGTGAGGTCGAGGGCCAGCACCACCCGCCCCACGGGCGCGCCGCTGACGTCGTCCAGGGGGTGGCTGAGCAGGGAGAAGGGGGCGCCCGCGACGTCGGTGGTGTGGTGCGCGGTGTCTCGGGGCACGGCGTCGAAGGCCGCCAGCAGGGCGGCGCTCGAGTGGGCGGCGGCGATCCGCGCGCCGGGCTGGCCCTCGCGGGCGTTGAGGTACAGCGCGCCGGGCGCGTCGCCGGTCAGGCGGCGGAGCAGCGCGGCGTCGAGGCCGAGCCCCAGCTCCACGGAGCCGACGTGGGCCGCGCCCACGAAGACGGGGGCGACGGCGTGCAGGCCATGGCCGGCCCCGTCGGCCTCGATGCCCGTCACCGTGCGGCGCTCGCGGTTGGCCAGGATGACCGCGGGCCGCGTCGCCGTGAGGTCATCGCCAAAGCGATCGGGGGCGTGCAGCCGCAGCAGCGACCGGGCAGGGGGCAGGTGGAACTGGAACTGGCGCACCCCCTCGAGCTACGCGAGGGCGGCAAACTCGGCGCCGTAGCGCGCGTGCAGCGCGGCCCGGTCGCTGTGGGCCACGGCCTGGGCGGTGGCCGGATCTCGGGCGATGTGGGTGGCGATCGCCGCCGCCCGGGCGAGGTCCTGGCTCAGGCGCTGCTCAAAGGTCGCCAGGCGGCCGTCGAGGGTGCGGGTGGCCTCGGCCTGGGTGAGGTGCCCGATGGCCCCGCAGGCGACGCCCCAGCCGGCCAAGATGGCGAGCACCAGGACGCCGACCAGCGAGCGGACCCCTCTTGAGATGGCGTGATACATGGGATCCCCTGGCTGCCGGTGACAGGGGATGACTCGGCCACCTTGGCAGGTGGCTGTGAGCGGCCTGGGTCAGACAGGACGCAGGCTCAGGGGGCGGGGGGCGGCGGGGCCATGGCCGTGAGGTAGGCCAGCAGGGCGTCGAGATCGCCGTCGCTCAGGGGCACGGGGGGCATGGGGCTGCCGGCCCGCAGGGTCTGGGGCGCTCTGATCCAGCGCCGCAGCCACTCGGGCCGCCAGTAGGTGGTGACGCTCACGGGTTGGTTCAGCTCAGGGCCCACCGCGCCGCCCTGGCCGTTGAGCCGGTGGCACTTCATGCACTCGCGACGCCACACCGCGGACCCCAGCTCAACCTGGGCCGACGCGCCCTTCGGGGGCTGCAGGGCGGGGAAGCGATCGGCGACGCGGATCAGCTCGACGCCGGTGATCTGGTAGGGCCAGGGCAGGGCCTTGGCGTCGGCCTCGGGGCCGATGACCCAGCTCAGGGCGAAGGGCGCGAGGGACACCGGGTGGGGCTTGCCGGTGAAGGCCGCCTCGAAGGGGCGCTGGTCGTCGTAGCCCCACAGCAGCCACGGATCGGCGCCCTCGAGGACCGCCAGCGGCAGGGTGGGCTGGTAGCCATCGGCGCAGGTGAACAGCAGCGCGTCGGCCCGCCGCCAGCGGTCGCCGTAGGCCCGGTCGAGGACCGCCGTGAGGGGCACGGCCTCGAACTTCGCGCCCTCGGCGTACCCGGCGGGGTGGGTCCAGATCGCGCCCGCGCCGGGCAGCTCGCGCAGATCGGGGACCGTGATGGGGGTGGTCTCGGCGCCCTTGAGGCCGAGGGTCTGCGGCAGGGCGGCGCTGGGGGCGGCGGCGCTGGGGGCGGCGGCGCT
>JAUHVS010000569.1 GCA_030424955.1 bacterium
GCTCTACTACGGCGGCATGCTGCGTGGCACCGTCAACGCCAACGACCGCTGGAACAAGTGGTACGCGTCGCTGCCGCGCTGGTACGTCGACTAGGTTGCTGGCGCCGTTACGGCGCGAACATCACCACGCGGCCGCAGCGACAGCTGTACTTGCCATTCGCCGGTTTGTCGCCGCGCGCGACGACTTCGCCGCATGCGCAGACGACGCCGACGACGCGCGCGGGGTTGCCGACGACGAGGGCGTGCGCGGGCACGTTCCGCGTGACGACGCTCGCCATGCCGACCATGCAGAACGCGCCGAGCTCGACGCCCCCTAAGAGCGCCAGCGAGAGGGTGTCCCAAGCCCACCGGGGTCCAGCCCGCGCAGCTCCGGCGGCGAGGGTCAGCTTCGCGCCCACCTCTGAGCGCTCCGGCGCCACAGCCCGGCTCGGCAGCCAATAGGATCCGCGCACCTCGGCGCGGACTCGCGGCCAGACGAGCCCTAGCCCGCCCGAGAGGCCGAGCGCCGGGCCCTGGCTCGGGCCGAGGCCGCCGGCGACCGGGATCGGCGTCGAGGTCAGGGGCGTGCCGTCGGTGCCCACGAGCATCGGCATGATCATGATGGCCTGGGGGTCCTGGCCGAAGAGCTGCTGGATCTCGCGGCCCATCAGCTCGTTGAACTGCTGATCGGAGCCGTTGATGGTGATGTCGGCGTTGAGGGCGTAGGAGTCGTAGCCCTGCAGCACGGGGTACAGGAACTCGTGCACGTACACCGGCAGGCTCTTCTCGAGCCGGCGCTGGAACATGTCGCGCTCCCAGAGCCGCGCCGCCGAGATCCGGGTGCCCAGCTTCAGGAAGTCCAGCAGGCTCATGTCGCCGAGCCACTCGCTGTTGCGGCGGATGACCAGGTGCTCGGTGTCGAGCACGCGGTCCACCTGCGTCAGCATGGACTCGATGTTGGCCTCGATCTGGGCGTCGGTGAGCTGCGGCCGGGTCTTGTCCTTGCCCGTCGGATCGCCGATGCGGCTGGTGTAGTCGCCGATCAGGAGCACCACCGTGTGGCCGGCGTCCTGGAAGCGCCGCATGGCCTGATAGTTGACCGCGTAGCCCAGGTGCAGATCCCGGGCGGTGGGATCCACCCCGTGCTTCACCACCAGCCGCTGGCCAGCGCGGATCTTCTTCTCCAGCGCGTCTCGACCGATGACGTCGGTCGAGCCGGCGAAGAGCTCCTCCAGGTCGATGTCTCGGTTGACCGGGCGCACGCGAACCCCCCTTGTGACAAGCGGGCCTTTCTATGCTCCGCGGCCGACAGGTGTCAACGCCACCCCGCCCCGTTTGCCGCCGTGCTGCGGGTATGCTGTCATGGCCGCCGTGCGCGCGTCCGCCCCCAGATTGGCAACCGGTTGGCCCCCGAGGCGGCCCCAGCCCCCGTCCGCCCGTCGCCGGGGGGCCGTTGACAGACCCGCGGCCGACCCACTAGAGGGGCGCACCGCATCTGTGCTGGAGCCCGCATGACAGCGACCCGGATGGCCTTGCCAGGCGCCCTGCTGCTCGCCCTCGGCCTTCAACTGGCGGCGTGTCAGCGCGCACCCGACGCCCTGGTGGGCGACTGGGCGGTGGACGCCGAGGGGCTCGCCGAGCTGCCCGAGATCCGCGCCCTGCCCGCCCCTCAGCAGCGCCAGGCGGTGGCCCTGGCCCGCAAGATGATGGGTGACGCGAGCCTGCGCCTGGGCAGCGACGGTCGCTACCGGCGGACACTGGCCGGTCGACAAGACACCGGGCGCTGGCGCAGCCAGCCCGCGTCGGGCCAGCAGTTCACCCTCGAGCTCACCCCAGACAGCGGCGCTGCAGAGCGCTGGACCCTTCACCTGCGCAGCCCCGGCCGCGCGACCCTGACGGACGCCACGGGCCGAGCCCTGGTGTTGAGGCGACGCCCATGACCTTCCGCGCTCCCCTTGCCCTCACCCTCTGCGCCGCCGCCCTGTCGGTCCACGCCGGGTGCGACGACGCCCCCAAGGCCCCCACGACCCCCGATCCGTCGGCGGTGGTGCGCTCGCAGCCCGCGTCCGACGCGCTGCAGAAGGCCCTCGTCAGCACGTGGGTGCTCGACCTGGAGGCCCTCGCCAAGGACCCGTCCATCGTGAAGCTGCCGCCGGACGCCCAGGCCCAGGCCCTGCGCATCGCGGGCCAGCTGATGGCGGGCACGCAGGTGACCTTCGGCGACGCGGGCGCCCTGACCATGGTGTTCGGCAAGCGCAGCCAGTCCGGCCGCTACACGGTGACCAGCGCGGCCGGCGACACCCTCACCCTCAAGGCCGAGACCGAGGGGGTGCAGGGCAAGAAGACCGAGACCATCAAGGTGACCCTCACGGGCGATCGGCTGCGGCTGACGGGCGAAGACGGCAAGAGCCTGGATCTGGTGCGCCAGGGATCTACGGCCGAGACCAGCCGCCCCGCGCCGGCCCCTGCGGACACCGCCCCGACGGGCGCGGCCCCGGCGAGCGCCGTCACCAGCACGGCCCCGGCGAACACGGCCCCCACCAGCCAGGCCCCCGCCAGCGCGGCCCCCGCGCCCGCGACGCCCTGAAGGTCAGCCGTCGCCGTGGCCCAGGGTCCACGACTTCGGCAGCTCCGACAGCAGCTCAGCCCCCGTCAGCCGGCCCAGCCCCAGCACGTGCCCGCGGGCGTCGGTCACCAGCACCGCGCCGTCCCCGTCGTCCACGGGCGACACCGTCACCGGCGCGCGCCGCAAGAACACATCCAGCTGAGCGTCCGTGAGCGCGTAGCGGTTGCGGGTCGCGGCGGCGCCAAAGCGCTGGATGAACACCGTGCTGGGCTTGAACACCTTGCCCTTCATCCGCGACACCAGCATGCCGAAGGCCTCGGGGCGCAGCCCCTCGGGCACCTCGGCCTCGGCCGCGGCCACCCAGATCGCCTTCGCGCTCGGGCGGTGCCAGAACCGGTGGCCGGCGAAGGTCTCGGGGTCGATCCCAAACCGGTAGGCCAGCGGCGCGGTCACCACCTCGGCGTCGGGCAACCGCTCAAAGGCGTCTGAGGCGCGCAACGAAGAACCCTCCCGTGTCGTTGTGGTGGGGCCACAGGCGCACCGCGTGCGCGACGTCGGGGCGGAAGTACTGCCCGCCCCAGGCCGTCAGCCCGGGGGCCACCCGCAGCCCGGGCGGCGGCGTCAGCGGCTCGATGACCGCCTGGCTCGGATCGAGCGCGTCGAGCACGGCCTCGTTCTCTTCCGGCGCGTAGGTGCAGGTGGCGTACACCACCACCCCGCCCGGCTTCACCAGCTGGATCGCCCGCCGCAGGATCGCCTTCTGCACATGCACGATGGAGCGCCGGTAGGCGTCGCGGGTGGGGGCCTTGCGGCCGCCCTTCTGCTTGCGGGTGGTGCCCTCGCAGGTGCAGGGCACGTCGGCCAGCACCCGGTCGAACACCGGCGGATCCGCCAGCGGGAACCGCGCGGCGTCCAGGTGGGTGACCGCCGCGCAGGTCACGCCCAGCCGGTCGAGGGTGCGCCGCAGCCCGGCCAGCCGGCCAAACTCGCGATCGTTCGCCACCAGCGTGCCGCGATCCCCCATGCCCCACGCCATCAGCGCCGTCTTGCCGCCCGGCGCGGCGCACAGATCGAGCACCGTCTCGCCCGGCTGCGCCCCCACCAGCTCGCCCGGCCAGATGGTGGCCTCCTCCTGGGCGTGCAGCATGCCGGTGATGAACTCGGACCAGCGGCCCGGCAGCACCTCGGGGGGCAGGCGCCAGGCGCCCGGCCGCCACGCCACCGGCTCCGCCTCCGGGCAGCGCGCCCGCACCCGCGCCTCGGCCTCGGCCAGCGTGGTCTTCAGCGGGTTGGCGATGACCACCCGGGGCAGCGGCCGCTGTGCGCAGGCGAAGAACGCCCCGGCGTCATCCACCAGGGGGCCGTAGCGCCGCAGGTGCTCCACCGGATCAACGGCGTCGGGCCCTGGCGCCCGCGGATCGTACGCCCTGTCACCCGAGGGCCGCCCACGGCCGTCGTCTCCACCATGCGGCGCTGTCAACCCTTGACGCCTCCCGAGGTCAGGCCGCCCACCAGGTGCTTCTGGAGGGCAAAGAACAGGGCCATCACCGGCGCGCTGACGATCAGCGCCCCCGCGGCGAAGTGCCCCCACTCCGTGGTGTAGTCCCCCACGAAGTGCTGCAAGCGCACGGGCAGCGTGTACGCCCGCTCATCGCTCATGAAGGTGGCCGCCAGGATGTACTCGTTCCAGGCGGTCATGAAGCTGAACAGCGCGGTCACCGCGATGGCCGGCCGGCTCAGCGGCAAGATGATGCGCCAGAAGATGGTGAACTGGCTCGCGCCGTCCATCAGGGCGCTCTCCTCCAGATCCTTCGGGATCGTGTCGAAGTAGCCCTTCAGCATGAACACGCAGAACGGGATCGCGGTGGTGCTGTACACCAGGATCAGCCCCGCCATGCGGTCCAGCAACCCCAGCCAGTCGAGC
>JAUHVS010000570.1 GCA_030424955.1 bacterium
TCGGTCCCTGTCAGCTCTTCCATCAAGGCCACAACGTGGCGCACACTCTTCTCCGTCATCGCGCTTCTCCGAATCGGTCTTGCAACCTCATCTTCGGGTCGCGCGATGGCCCTCATCTACCAGCTCGCTCTTACACCACGTGCTGGGGCTCTACCAGCACCTCGACCGTCGCTACTACGTGGCGTTGCTCACCGCGGGAAGGTTCCACGGGGCGGCGCACCAGGCCCCCATGGTTTTCCAGGTGATCGCCGACGCCCCAGAGCGGAACATCACGGTCGGTGGGATCCGCATCAACTTCCACGTCAGCAACCTCGTCGAGGGCGCGGCGATGGTGAGGCGCAACACTCCGACGGGGACGATCGCAATCGCGACTCCCGAGACCACCGCGTTCGACATCGTCCGCTTCCCCGCGGCTGCGGGCTACTGGAACAACGTCGCAACTGTCCTGATCGAGCTCGTCGAGGAGGTCGACGGCGACAAGCTGCTCGAAGGCGCGGCTCGCGTCACGCGGACCGACGTCCAACGCCTCGGGTGGCTGCTCGACTTCATCGGCGAACACCGGCTGGCGGACGCGCTCGCCCCCGCCCTCGCAGGCAAGCGGCTCCTGCCAACGCCGCTCGCCACGTACCGAACCACCGACGGCGCCGCCCTCGACCCGCGGTGGAAGGTGCTCGTCAACACCGATGTGGACCCGGACCTCTGATGCCGACACGCAATCCCAACGAGTCGGTGCGCGACATGTTCACCGGCCGAGACCAGCCCGGTGGCGCGGTCCGACGCGGAGCGTCCCCGGCTGGCGGCGGAGCGTCCGCGCGTGGCGGCCGCGATGGAGACGCCCGACGGGACGCAGAGCGACAACGTCTCGTGGCGCGGACCGCGGGAGGACGCGCCGGACCTGCCGCCGAAGACGCAGCAGGCCTTCGACGACATCCCCGACGACGTGCGCACCGAGCAGGCGGGCAAGTGCGCCGAGCCGCAGCTGATCGCCGACGACGAGCGACAGCACGGCGAGCTGCCCCCCGAGGGCACGAAGTTCCACGCGGTGGCCGTGCGGGGCGAGAACTCGGGGGCGCATGGCCGGGACAAACCGGCCTGCCAGAACTGCAGTGACGTGATGCGCCGCCATGGCTGGACCAGCGAGAGCGGCGCGACCCCACCCCCGCCCGGCAGCGGGGGTGGCAGTGGCGGTGACGGAGGGACTTCATGAGCCTGCCGGTGGACGCAGACGTGGCGGTGGTGCTGGCGCGTTCGGGGTGGACGCGCGATCGCAAGATCGACGAGAGCGAATACACCAGGCCGCTCGAGGAGGAGGGCTTCACCTTCTCGGAGGTGGCCCGGGAGATCCTGCGATCGCTCGGTGGCCTGACGGTACGGCCGCAGGTGGTGCCGGGGCAGAAGGTGCAGCCCTCACCCTGTCACTTCGACCCGGAGAGCGCGGCGTCGGGCGAGCAGGATCGCTTCGGCCCCTGGGAGAAGGCGCTGGACGCGTCCATCTCGCCCCTCGGCGAGCTGGGCCAATGGATCATTGGCGTCACCCCCGACGGTCGCCTGTGCGTGGGCAGCCACGGGGTGGTCGAGGTGGTCGGCCGCGACGTGCGCGCGGGCCTCCGCTGGCTGATCCTGGGCGACGGCCGCGTCGAGCGTTTCAGCGCGCCGGGCTGATCACTCCGCGGTGGCGATGCGCTGCAGACGCCGGTCGACCTCGTCGGCGCCCCAGACGGTGTCGACGGTGACGTGGGCGCGCCAGTCGCCGTGCAGGCGGCCGCAGAAGCTGGGATCCCAGGAGCGTTGGATCGTGGGCGGCCCGCAGAGGAACGTCGGGACGCCCTCGAAGCGCATCAGCTCGGCGGGGTGCAGCTCGCCCCAGGCCATCCACTTCAGGGCGTCGGGTCGCCAGCCAGTCGGCGTCCAGGCGGGCCACTGGTAGTAATCCCACTGCGCCGAGATGGACTCGACGGGGGCGGTGCCCGTCTCGCCGCGGGCGTAGGCGGTGACGCGCGGATCCTGGGCCTCGCCCTGCAGCCAGCCGACGCTCGGGCGACCCACCAGCTCGGCCTGCAGCAGCGCCAGCAGGTGGAACACGTTGCTCACGCCGGTCACTCGGACGCGGCGCTACGCGGCGATTCGAACCCTGTGACCATAATGAAGTCAGGGGGTTAGCGGCGGCTCGTCGACCGAGCCACGGCGTACCGCGCCGGACGACGGCCAATCGAGGCGCCAACCAGGCGGCGATTCGAACCCTGTGACCATAATGAAGAACCCTGTGACCATAATGAAGTCAGGGGGTTAGCGGCGCCTCGTCGACCAAGCCGCGGCGCGGAGCCCAACCCAGCAGCGATTCGAGGCGCCTACCGGACCCCAAGGCCGAACTCCCCCTGTATTTCCAGGCCGATTCGAACCCTGTGACCATAATAAAGTCAGGGGGTTAGCGGCGCCTCGTCGACCAAGTAGAGGCGGCGCGCCTGCGGAACTCTGCCCAGTGGGCGACGCTGGCGCAGCTTGTGGGCGTGGACCCCAAGCGCCTGTCACGGGGCTGAGCGGGCGACGAGCAGGTTGATCCGGGCGGGGCGGTGATCGGCGCCCCCCGGCGTCTCGGGCACGGTGTCGAACCCGCCGTGGATGACGTCGTAGCCTGCACCCACCGTGTGCTGCCCGTACGGCACCTGGACCCACGCCTCGCCGATACGGATCTGGGCATCCCAGGCCGTCGCGTCGCCCAGCTCCGGGTCCGATCGCTGACAGAAGACCTCGGTGGCCTCGGGCGCCACCTCCGGTGGCAGCTGGATCTGGTCGAGCGGGTAGCGCGATTCGACCCCCCAGAGCAGCAGCCGGCCGTCTGGATCGCGCAGGACCACCTGTTGCCAGTTCAGCCCCGACTCGTTGCCGTTCACCTGCACCTCGACCTGCACGCCATCGCCCGCGACCAGCGGCGCCTGGCTCGGCGGCGCGTCGACAAACAGCGTCGCGGCCTCACCGTCGGGCCCGGTCAGCTGGACACACCACCGGTCAACGCTGGTCTCGCCATCCGGCCACGCCCCCGCGCCGCAGCGGGCATCGGCCCCGTGCTCCACCCGCGCGGCGGTGCCCACGAACGCAGGCCCTGCACCTTCGCTGCGGGGGCCCTGGTACCAGAAGCGCACCCGGTCCATCGCCTCGGCCATCGCTGCCGCACACACGCCAGGCCCCGCGTCAGCCGCCCCCGCGTCGTTGCTGCCCACAGGCCCACCGTCGGTCTCGGCGTCAGGCGCCGCTGCACCGGCGTCCACGCCCGGGTCCTCCACATCGGCCCCAGCGGAGCAGCCCGCCAGCATCGCCAGCGCCAGCACGCCCGCGCCCCACACCGCCCAAGGTCCCCACGTCATAGCTGCCTCCTTGCCCGTCCGGCCCCACCGGACGGGGGTGCTCCCCCGAGCTTACCGAAGCTGTTGAGCATGCCCGATTCGAACCCTGTGACCATAATGAAGTCAGGGGGTTAGCGATTCGAACCCTGTGACCATAATGAAGTCAGGGGGTTAGCGGCGATTCGAACCCTGTGACCATAATGAAGTCGATTCGATTCGAACCCTGTGACCATAATGAAGTCAGGGGGTTAGCGGCGCCTCGTCGACCAAGTCGCGGCGCGGAGCGCAACCCACCAGCGATTCGAGGCGCCAACCGGACCCCAAGGCCGAGCTCCCCCTGCATTTCCAGGTATTTCAGCGCATCAACCGCGAACGCGGGGCGTACCAGTGCGCAGGCCGCAAACGCGGCTGCACGATGACCCCCTTCGAGAACGCCGCCGGCGCTACCCGGCGGCCGCCTGGGGCGGATCGCTCCCCGGCGCCGCGCCTGGGTGCACGATGTCCATGAACGACGCCCAGGCGAACGGCTCGCCCTTCGCCGCCGACAACGCCGTGGGCCACTGGCAGGTCACCGGGATCTCGGGCACGGCCTCGCCGGGCCGGGTCATCAGCCTGTGCAGGGCCACCTCGTAGGCGCCCCAGTCTCGCCGGCGCTGGGCCATCGCCTCGCGCAGCCGGACGGCGCGGTCCTCGCCACGGGCCATGAAGCACGCCCGGTAGGCGCTGCGCTTCGGGTGCTTGGGCACGAAGGCCTGGTCCTCGATGCGGTCGGCCAGCTCGCCGCGCGCTTGCGGGCTCACACTGGGCGGCTCGCGGCCCTCGGCCAGGGCCGCCGCGACCGCCGCCTCGTAGGCCCGCTGCGCACGGGTGCGCTGGGCCGCGTACTCCTCGATGATGTCGTCGATCATCGCGTTCATCACCCGGCGATAGCCCTGGGTGTCAGTCACCCAGCCGTCCAGCGGGGTCAGGTGGCCATACACCGGTACGAACGCCGCATCAGCGTCTGAGCCGCGGCGGCTGCGGGCCAGGCCCTCGATGCGCAGGTCGCCCCGCAGGGCGGTGACGCAGTTGGCCAACGGCCACTGCGCAGGGTCGGCGACCAGGCCGTCGCGCACGGCGTGC
>JAUHVS010000571.1 GCA_030424955.1 bacterium
GACGCCCACGCCCTGCAGGACACCGCCGAGCGCTCGGCTGTGGGGCATGGCCACTCGGGCGTCTTCCCGACCGCCAGCCCCGAGCAGCCGAGCCACGCGGACCCCATGAGCGACGAGGACGACGATCGGCGGGCCGGCCGCCGAGGCCGCCGCCGCACGGACGCCACCCCCGGCCGCGCGCCGGGCGATCGCCGCCGCGCCGCCGCCAAGGCTGCCGAGCGCGCCGCCCCCGCCGACGCCCCGAGCCCCTTCGTGTTGAGCCGGGAGCGGCTGCCGTGGCTGACGAAGCTGGGCCGCAACCTGAGCCACCTCGCATGGCTCGGGCAGCTCGATCCGGTGCTTGGGCGCGGCCGGGAGATCCTCGAGACCATCGACGTCCTGAACAAGCGCCGCAGCAACAACCCCTGCCTGGTGGGCGAGCCGGGCGTCGGCAAGACCGCCGTCGCCGAGGGCGTCGCCATGCAGCTGGCTGCGGAGCACCCCGGCGACGACACGCCGCCGGAGCGGGTGATCATCCAGATCGACGTCGGCGCGATCCTCGCGGGCACCCACCTGCGTGGGGCGCTGGCGGAGCGCCTACGGGGCCTGCAGGCTGAGGTCCGCGAGGCCCGCGGGCGGGTCATCGTCTTCATCGACGAGATCCACACGCTGCTCGATGGCACCGGCGACGGGCACGACGCCGCCAATGAGCTCAAGACGGCGCTCGCGCGCGGCGAGTTCCCGTGCATCGGGGCCACCACCGTCGACGAGTTCCGCACCTCGATCGAGGGGGATCCGGCGATGGAGCGGCGCTTCACGAGCGTCCACATCGACCCGCCCGACAGCGTGACCACCCGCCAGATCGTCGCGGGCGTAGCCGACCGGTACGCCGCGCACCATGGGGTCAGCTACGCGCCGGAGGCCCTTGACGCTGCGGTCCGCCTGGCCCGCCGGTACATCCACGACCGCAACGATCCGGATCGCAGCCTGAGCGTGCTCGACCTCGCGGGCGCCGTGGCCCGGCGCGCGGGCCGCCCGGTGGACGTCGCCGCCGTGTGCGAGGTGATCGCCCGCACCGCGCGGGTCCCCGTGGAGCACCTGCTGATGGAGGATCCCCAGCGCTTCCTGCAGATGGAGCGCCACCTGGGCGACGCCATCGTGGGCCAGGGGCACGTGCTCTCTGCGGTGGCCGAGACCATCCGGCGTAACCTCGCGGGCTTCGCGGGGGGTCGCCCGGTCGGCTCCTTCCTGTTCTTGGGTCCGACGGGCGTCGGCAAGACGCAGGTGGTCAAGTCGCTGGCCCGGTTCCTGTTTGGGCAGGCCGACGCGCTCACCCGCTTCGACATGAGCGAGTTCTCTGAGGCGCACACCGTCAGCCGGCTCGTGGGCTCCCCCCCGGGCTACGTCGGGCACCAGGAGGGCGGACAGCTCACCGACGCCATCCGCCGCAGGCCGTACCAGGTGGTGCTCTTCGACGAGATCGAGAAGAGCCACCGCGACGTATGGAACGTGCTGCTGCAGGTGCTGGATGACGGCCGCCTGACCGACAGCCGCGGCCGCACCGTGGACTTCAGCAACGCCCTGGTGGTGCTCACCAGCAACGCGGGGGCCGAGGCCCTCCTCGACACCCGCCGCATCGGCTTCGCGGGGGCCGCCGCCTCGGACGCGGACGCCCGGGCCCGCAAAGCCCTCGCCCTGGCCGCCGACACCTTCCCGCCCGAGCTCTGGAACCGCATCGAGAGCCGGCTGGTGTTCCACCCGCTCGGTGAGCCGGAGGTCCGGCAGATCGCACACCTGCTGGTGGCCGACCGGGCCAGCGTGCTGCACCGAGAGCGCGACATCGGGTTTGAGCTCACCGACGCCGCCGTCGACTGGCTGATCCAGCGCGGCGGCTACGACGTGCGGCTGGGCGCACGGCCCATGCGCCAGACCCTGGCCCGCGAGGTGGAGAGCCGCCTCGCCGAGCAGATCCTTGCGGGCGCCGTCCAGCCGGGCCAGCACGTCATCGTGGACGTGGCCGCTGACGCGCTCACCTTCTCGGCGGGCGCCGCTGCGCGCGCCGAAGGATCCCACGCCGCCCCGCCCCCCCCGCGCTGACCGCGCGCCGCGCCGCCCCGTGGCCGCCTCAGCCGTGGGCGGCGGCCAACGCCTGAGCCAACGCCTCCCGGGCAGGCGCCGGCCACCCGAGGCTCACCGCCGTCGCCTCCGCCAACGCCCGATAGGCCGGCAGGAACGCGGGCGCGTGGCGGATCAGCGCGCCGATGTGCGCCGAGACGGCGCCCAGATCCCGCCTCGCCAGTGGGCCCGTGAGGGCGTCGGCCAGCGGCTGTCGCGCCGCGAGCTCGACGGTGCCCCGCTGCAGGGGCGCCAGCAGCGCGCGGGCGTCGTCGGCGCTGATCCCGAGCGCAGCCAGGAGCTGCTGCGCGCCCGCCCCCAGCGTCGTGATGAAGTTGGCGGCCAGCACCGCCGCGCAGTGCCAGGTCGCCTTCTCGCCGGCCGGCACGCGGATCGGGAGCCCGCCAAAGGCGCGCACCAGCGCCTCGGCCGTGTCGGCGGCCTCGCCCTCGCAGGCGCACCATGCCCCGCGCAGACGCCCCGCGCTCTCAGCCCCTCGCAGCGCCTGCAGGGGGTGCAACGAGCCGGTGCGGGCGCCCACCGCCGCCAGCGGGGCGAGCACCTCGGCCCCAAACCGGCCTGCGACGTGGAGCACCGTACGCCCTGCGGCCGCCGGCTCGCTGGCCAGGGCGGCCGCCAGTGGCGCGAGGGCCGGGTCGCTCACCGCGAGCAGCCACACGTCACACGCGGCCAGCCAGTCCGGCCACCCAGGCCCGTGGGCGTCGGCGTCCCGCCCGGGCGCTCGGTTCCAGGTCTGCACCGCGCAGCCCCCGGCCCGAAGCGCCGCGGCCAGCGCCGCCCCGGCGCCACCCTGCCCCAGCACCCCCACCCGCAGGGCGGCGCTGGCGCTCGAGGGGTGTGCATACAGCTCGCCTGCCCGCTGCCGCACCGCCTCGGGCACCCAGTCCAGTGCGGCTGACGTCCCCTGCCCGCCCAGCGCGGCGCGGACCGCCGTGGAGGACACGTCGGGCAGCGTAGGGCCCGGGCGGCACCACGGCGCCGCCGCCACAGCGGCCAACGCCCCCTCGAACCCGGGCCGGCCAAAGGCGATGATCGACCAGCGCGCCACGAGGTCGTCGAAGCGGTGCCATCGGTGCCGCTCGGCGAGGTTGTCGGCCCCCAGCACCCACTGGAAGGTGTGCTCCGGGTGCTGCGCGCTCAGCGCCGTCAGGGTGTCGAAGGTGCGGCTGGGGCCCACCCGCTCGGCCTCGAACCGGCTGACGCGCACCCGCTGAGCGTCAAAGGGGGCGATGGCCGCCTGCAGCATGCCGATCCGGTCCTCGAAGGGCGCCATCTGCTTGCCAAAGACGTGATCGGCGGTGGGCAGCAGCCACACCTCGTCCACCTCAGGCAGGCCAAGCAGCCAGGTGATCGCGAACAGGTGGGCGCTGTGGGGCGGGTCAAAGGCGCCGCCGTAGAGGGCGATCCCCGCCATCAGCGCGACGGCACCGGCACCGTGCGCGCAGGCTCAACCTGTTCGCCGTCGACGCCCTGGAAGGCGACCTCAAGGCCATCGGCCCGGCGGGTGACGATGGCCAGCGTGGCGGCCTCGCCGTCGTGCTGGAGGCCGCGCAGATGCCCCGGATCCAAGCGCGGGATGCCGCGGCCCAGATCCAGCCGCCGGCGGGTGCGCTCTCCACGCACCACCAGCACGCTGCCGGAGGCAGCGGCCTCGCCCACCGCCACGGGCACCCCGTCGATGTGGATGCGCTCGGGCTGCGTGTGCAACACCAGCGCCTGGCGCAGCGCGTCGTTGATGCGCAGCTCCTCCTCGGGGGACTCCACGACCCCCGCGAGCACCGACGCCAGCACGAAGTCGGCGTAGCCCGCCGCCCCCCGGCTCACGGCGCGGGGGAAGCGCTCAGCCCGGCCTCGCATCACCGCCTGCACGTCGTAAGCGCACCCGTCGATGGCGTGGATCTGGGCGATCCCCTGCGCGACGAGCCCGACCAGCACCTCCTCCAGCAGCGCCAGGCTGCCGTGGCTCTGCGCCAGGAACGCGTGTCGGGTGCTCATCGCGGGTACCTCAAAAAGGGCGCGCGGGCCGCGTTGAACTGCTCTGCTTCCAGCTGCCATCGGCGCCACAGCGCGTCCACGTCCCCGCCCGCGTCGATGGTCTCACGGGCCTGCGGGCCCCCAAAGAGCAGGTCGATGGCGAGCCGGTCGTCGACGAACTCGTAGACCTCGGTCCGCCAGGCGAGCCCCGCGGGCGACAGCCGCCGCGCCGTGTCGAGCAGGTGCAGCCCCGCCCGCAGCGGCTGGAACGCCGACCGATCCGTCACGTGCAGCGCCACCCCCCCGATGCTCTCGCCCCCAAACTTGTGGAACGTAGGCTGGAAGTA
>JAUHVS010000572.1 GCA_030424955.1 bacterium
CGTGCACACCTGCTTCGAGGTCGACTACGGCAAGGTCGACGCCCTGCGCCGGCGCTTCAAGGCCAGCTACGCCGACCGCGGCGCCAAGCTGACCTTCACCACCTTCCTGGCCCGCGCGACGGTCAAGGCCCTGCAGGCCTTCCCCATCGTCAACGCGGCCCACGACGGCGAGAACGTCATCTACCGCGGCGACATCAACCTGGGCATCGCGGTGGCCCTGGACTGGGGCCTGATCGTGCCCGTGGTCAAGCAGGCCGACGAGCTCAGCATGGTGGGCCTGTCGAAGCACATCGCCGATCTGGGCGAGCGGGCGCGCAGCAAGAAGCTCAAGCCCGACGAGGTCAGCGGCCTGACCTTCTCGATCACCAACCCCGGCATCTTCGGCAGCCAGTGGGGCACGCCCATCATCCCGCAGCCCTCGGTGGCGATCCTGGGGGTGGGCACCATCGAGAAGCGCGTGAAGGTGGTCACCCTGCCCGACGGCACCGACACCTTCGCCGTGAAGCTGTGCGGCTACCTGACCCTGGGCTTCGACCACCGCGTCATCGATGGCGCCGTGGCCGACCAGTTCATGGGCCACATCAAGCGCACGCTGGAGACCTTCGACGACGCCGCGATGTGATGGGCGGCCCGCCGGGCCTGCGCCCCCTCGACGTGCGCTACCTGGGCCGGCGCCCCTACCGCGAGACCTGGGCCTGGCAGCGCGAGCTGGTGGCCCAGCGCAAGGCGGGCGCCATCCCCGACACGCTGCTGCTGCTCGAGCACGATCCCGTCATCACCGTGGGGCGCAACGCCGGTACGGCGAGCCTGCTGCTCGACGAGGCGGGCTACGCGGCCCGCGGCGTTGAGCTGGTGATCAGCGATCGCGGGGGCGACGCGACCTACCACGGCCCGGGCCAGATCGTGGCCTACCCGATCTTCGACCTGCGGCCCGACTGGATGGACATCAAGCGCTTCGTGCGGATGCTCGAGCAGGCGATGATCGACACCTGCGCCGATCACGGCGTGGCGGCGGGGCGGCTGCCGGGCGAGCCCGGCACCTGGCTCGACGGCCCCGACGGCGTGCCCGATCGCAAGATCGGCGCGGTGGGGCTGCGCTTCAGCCGCTGGGTGACCCAGCACGGGCTGGCCCTCAACGTGAACACCGATCTGGCGGCCTTCGACCTCATCGTGCCCTGCGGGATCCAGGGCAAGGGGGTCACGAGCCTGCAACGGGAGCGCGGGCAGGGCATCCCTGTGGCGACGGTGATGGCGCAGCTGGCCGGCCACATCGCCCGCCTGTTCGGCGCCACCCGGGTGACGGCGGGCCCGCCGATCGGCGATACTGTCGGGCCTTCGTGAGCCGGAGCAATCATGGCCGACCTGATCCAGATCACCGAGCCCCGCGCTGAGGCCCCCCCCGGGGGCGAGGCCGCCCGTGAGATCGCCCTCACGGCGCCGCCCCGGACCCGCGCGCGGGAGCCCGGGCCCCGCCCGGACTGGCTGCGGGTGCGCTACCAGCGCAACGAGACCTTCCAGGAGCTGGAGCGGCTGAAGGACGGCCTGAAGCTGCACACGGTCTGCGAAGAGGCGCGCTGCCCCAACATCGACGAGTGCTGGAGCGCCGGCACGGCCACCTTCATGCTCATGGGCGATCGCTGCACCCGCCGCTGCGGCTTCTGCGCGGTGGGCAACAACCCGGGCGCCCTGGATCCCGCCGAGCCCGCCAACACCGCCGAGGCCATCCGCCGCATGGGCGTGCGCCACGCGGTGATCACCAGCGTGAACCGCGACGATCTGCCCGACGGCGGCAGCGCCCACTTCGCCGAGACCGTGCGCCGCATCCGGGACGCCGCGCCCGACTGCCGCGTGGAGCTGCTGATCCCCGACTTCATGGGGAGCCGGGCCGACGTGGAGCGGGTGCTCGAGGCCGGCGCCCACGTGGTCGCCCACAACACCGAGACGGTGCCGCGGCTGTACAAGCGGGTGCGGCCGCAGGCGATCTACCAGCGCAGCCTGGACGTGCTGAGCTGGATCAACGCCTGGCCCAACGTGATGAGCAAGACCGGGCTGATGCTCGGCCTGGGCGAGAGCGACGACGAGGTCGAGGACGTCATGTGGGCGCTGCGGGACGTGGGCTGCGACATCCTGTCGCTGGGCCAGTACCTGTCGCCCACGGCCAAGCACCTGGCCGTGGACCGCTGGGTGCACCCCGACAGCTTCGCGCGGCTGGCCGAGGTCGGGCGCGCCATGGGCTTTACCCACGTCGAGGCCGGCCCGATGGTGCGATCCAGCTATATGGCACACCGGCCCTTCGAGGCCTGACGATCCCGCCCGGGGTCGGGCGGGCAGGGTGGGTCTGGCCGGGGGGCCAGGCGCGGGAGACAAGGGGACACACGATGACGAGCACGACGATGGTGGACGCCCACCGCTACTTCCCGACCGGCGAGGCCCTGGCCGACGCGGAGCGGGCGGCGCTGAGCGACATGGCGCTGGGCATGGCGGCGAGCCGGATCCTCGTCATCGCCTACGCCGTGCGCGACCGCATCGCCCGCGGCGAGCCGGTGGTGCCCTTCACCGTCGGCGACTTCGCGCCCGAGCAGTTCCAGGTGCCCGACAGCCTCAAGGCCTACGCCATCGAGGCCTACGAGGCCAACCAGACCAACTACCCGCCCGCCAACGGCATGGCCGAGCTGCGGGCCGCCATCGTGGCCCACTACCAGCGCCACCTGGGCCTCGACTACCCGCTGGACTCAGTGGTGGTCAGCTCGGGCGTGCGGCCCGTGCTCTACGCCGCCTACCGCTGCCTGGTGAACCCCGGCGAGACGGTGCTGACCCCCGCGCCGGGCTGGAACAACAACAACTTCTGCCAGCTGGTCGGCGCGAAGCACGTGGTGGTGCCCAGCCGCCCCGAGGACGCCTTCATGCCCACCGCGGCCGCCCTCGCGCCGCACATCCAGGACGCCCGGCTGCTGGTCATCAACTCGCCCATGAACCCGGCGGGCACGGTGATCACCGAGGCCCAGATGCGCGATCTGTGCGAGCTGGTGCTGGCCGAGAACGCCCGGCGGGCCCAGACGGGCGCCCGTGAGCTCTACCTGGTGTACGATCAGGTCTACCGCATGCTCACCTTTGGGGACGCCGTGCACGTCACGCCCCCGCAGGTCATGCCCGCGATGGCGCGCTACACGCTGCTGGCCGACGGCATCAGCAAGTGCTTCGCCGCCACGGGCCTGCGGGTGGGCTGGCTGGTGGCCCCGCCCCACATCACCGACCGCATCAAGAGCCTGATGACCCACGTGGGCGCCTGGGCCCCCAAGCCCGAGCAGGTGGCCTCGGCCCGGCTGCTGGCCGACGACGCCGCCATGGACACCTACCTGACGGCCTTCAAGGCGGCCATCCAGGCGCGGCTCGACCGCCTGCACGGCGCCTTCGCCACCTGGCAGGCCGAGGGGCTGCCCGTGCAGTCCATCGCCCCGCAGGGCGCGCTGTACCTGAGCGTGCGCTTCGATCTGATCGGCCGGCCCGGGATCCCCGACGAGGCCGCGCTGGTGGCCTGGCTGCTGGACGAGGCGGGCTGCGCCATCGTGCCCTTCAGCGCCTTCGGCGACGACGTGAACACCGGCTGGGTGCGCTTCAGCGTGGGCGCCGTCGGCCTCGACGACATCGACAGCTGCCTGACCCGCCTGGGGCCTGCGCTGCGCGCGGTCGCCTCATGACCACGACGTCTGGCCGGGGCGAGGCCCCCGGGAGCGCCCCTGCGTGAGCGGGCTGCATCACGAGCTGGGCACGCTGCCCCCGTCCGCGATCCCCCCGGCCGGTGACGGGCCGGAGGGAGACGCCAACAGCGCGCGCCGCCTGGGGACCTTCGGGGGGGTGTTCACGCCGAGCATCCTGACGATCCTCGGCGTCATCATGTACCTGCGCACCGGCTGGGTGGTGGGGCATGCAGGGCTCGCCGGCGCGCTGATCATCGTGCTCTTGAGCCACGCGATCTCGCTGAGCACCGGGCTGTCGGTGTCGAGCATCGCCACCAACCGCACGGTGGGCGCCGGCGGCGCGTACTTCATGATCAGCCGGTCGCTGGGCGCGTCGGCGGGGGCCGCCATCGGCATCCCGCTGTTCTTCGCCCAGGCGCTGTCGGTGACCTTCTACATCGTCGGCTTCACGGAGTCGCTCGGCTACATCATCGGCCCGAACCCGCCGTGGTACCTGGAGCCGGTCCTGCTGAGCACGGGCATCAACCTGATGCTGACGGTCATCGCCGTGCGCAGCGCCGAGGCCGCCATCAAGGCGCAGTACGTGGTCATGGCCGCCATCGGGCTGTCGCTGGTGTCCTTCTTCGTGGGCAGCGGCGGCGCCCAGGCGCCCGACGAGATCACCTGGTTCGTGTCCGACGGGGCGCCCTTCGCCGAGGTGTTCGCGGTGTTCTTCCCCGCGGTCA
>JAUHVS010000573.1 GCA_030424955.1 bacterium
TGCTCGCTCCAATGCGGGGTGTCGTAAGGCGCCGACGGCGGGGGCTTGAGGCGGGGCAACTCCTCCGCCTCAAAGACCTTCAGCGGCTCGCGCTGGGTGGTCCCGTGCGTCCGTCCACCGGCGTCTACGCGACACCATCGCGCGGCCTCGGTTCGAGCCTCGGCCATCGTGCCGAAGCGCTCGCCAGCGAAGTAGTCGTCGCGGGCGTACCGCACTTGGCGCTCCACCCGCGCCTTGTCCTGCGGGCTGCGGACTCGGGTGGGATCGAGCAGGAAGTCGCGCGCCTGCATGTACTCCAGGAACGCCGCAGTCAGCTTCGGCTCGACCGGATCCGCCGAGCTGATCACCGGCGAGAGGTTGTCGCTGACCACTACGGGGAAGACCCCGCCGAAGAACGCCCAGGCGGCATCCAGGCCTTCGATAACGTCATCGAGGGTCTGGCTCAGGCAGGGCCAGAGGAACTGGTGGCGGCTGTAGTTCGCCGTGCACAGCAGGGCGTGCATGCGCCGCTTGCGGCCGCTGCCTCGCTCGGTGAAGTCGCCCAACTCCAGAAAGTCGATCTCGAGGACCTTGCCGGGCTCAGCGTCGGCGACCCGCACCGTGCTGCGGCGCTTGCTCGCTTGCAGCTCCTCGGTCACGAATCGCTGCAAGGTGCGCAGCGGCACCTGCACGCCGGTGTGCCGATGCAGCAGCTTCACCAGCTTGGGTGCCTTGCAGCCCTCTCTGAGCCAGCCCTCGATCGCTTCCTGGTGCGCGCGGCAGTGGGCCCGCATCGCGCCGGCCCCTCGTGAGCCGCCTGGCTGCACCTTCGACACGATCTCGACGAGGAGGTCGTCGTCGATGCCCCGCCCGCCCTCGCCTTCGCGGCGTAGCCCCTGTTCCTCCGCGACCTTGATGTAGCGCCGTACCGTCTTGCGGTCGACGCGGGTCCTGCGGGCGATGGCCTTCAGGCCCACCCCACCGGCCCAAAGGCGCAGCATTTCCTTGATTTCGAGCACCCAGATCTCCCGGAACGCCATGATCCCTCCGGTCCGATACCGGAGGCGGCGTCGCAGAGATCCAGGGGCGCGCGGAAGGGGGGTCCCTAGTTTGTGGCGCGGGGGTCCCTAGTTCGTGGCGCGAGCGCCGTCAGGGGGGAGCATGTGGGTGGCGCGCTACAGTCGGTCGTCTGCGCCCGTAACTGCCTGATTTCATGAGGACACAGGGTTCCAGTCGCGCGCGCGCTGTGCTCGCAGGATGGTGGTCGGTCGGTCGTCTGCGCCCGTAACTGCCTGATTTCATGAGGACACAGGGTTCCAGTCGCGCGCGCGGGGGCCCAACCCCGGGGTCACTCGCCGTTGCGCCTGCTGAACCCGAAGTCCCACACGCAGCGGCCGTCGGCGCAGCCGGGCAGGGCGATCCGGAACACCCCCTGGGCGCCCACGGTGTAGACAAAGGGACCCTGCTGGGTGGAGGCGCCGGTGAACGGGGCCACGGCGGGCGCGGTGAAGCGCTCCACGGGCGCCTCGGGGCGCACCATGCCCACGTCGCCGACCGGGTAGCCACCGCCGTCGCCGCCGATGAAGAAGATGCCCACGTCGGTGGCGCCCACCGCCGCCGGGGCGCCGTCGCGGCCCAGCTCGCCCACCACCTGCCAGTCGCCCAGGCCGGCTTCGCCCAGCTCCGCGCGCAGCAGATCGCGGTGGTACTGGCTACAGCCGGGGTGGCCCCCCAGGACCCAGGCGGCGCCCGCGTGGATCAGCGCGGCGCTGCGGAAGCGCGCCCCGAGGAGCGCCGGCTCCTCGCGCCAGGGGCCGAACCAGCCGTCTTCGTCCAGCTCGGCGGAGCGGACCAGGGCGTTGGCGACGCAGTGGTCGCTACCACCCACGACGTAGAGGCGGCGGCCGTCCACGAACAGCGCGGCGTCGGTCACCGGGCCGGGCGGAGGGCCCTCCTCGGCGACGTCCACCCACGAGCCGAGATCGCCGTCGGCGTCGATGGGGGCCACGTAGATCCGGGCGTTGTCGGCGGCGCCGATGGGCTGGTTGGGGTCCCGCTCGCGGTTGATGAGCACCACGAGGTGCTCGCCGACCACCGCGGCGGCAGCAGAGTTGACCGGCTCGGGCAGCGGGCGTGCGGGGGCCCACTCCGCCAGGTGGCCGTCGGGCTGGATGGCCGCCCGGTAGACCTCGGCCCGAAAGCGCTGGTCGGGCGCCTGAGCGCCGCCGATGGCGTAGACCGCCTGCGGGGTGCTGGCCACAGCGACGCCGTGGTGCAGCCGGAAGGGCAGTGGCGCCTGGGGCAGGATGAAGTCGGCGGGGGGGGTGAGGGTGAGCGCGACCCCGGAGTCCTCCGGCGGGACGCCCTGATCCCGGTAGTCCGTCCAGTCCTCGCCAAAGCAGGCGCCCCAGCGGCCGTCGGCATCGCACAGCTGGTTGCCGGTGTCGTTGGGTCCGCACGGCCGATCCTCGCCAAACTCGCACTCGCGCACATCGGGCGCGCGGGTGGGTTCGGCGTCTTCGGTCAGGTCGGGGTCGACGGTGGGCGACCTCTCGATGCAGCCGGTAAGGGCGAGCAGCGTGAGCAGGGTGAGGGGGGCGGCGGGGAACTTGAAGTGCACGGGGACCTCCAGGCGGTCGCGGACCGGCGCCAAGGTCGACGCCGAGTCGGGGTTATTGCACCTTACAAGGACGCGGCCACCCGCCGGATCTCACCGCCCGGGGTGACGGAACGGGACCCTGGCGGCGGGTGTAGCCCGCCCTTCACACTCAGGGGGTCACCGGGCGGTCACGCGCTCGCGCCGATGAGCGGCGGACCCGATGGCCTCGTTGTTGCTGAGTTGTGTGCCGCAAGTTCTGCAATTTGGTTTGGGCTCCTGGTCAGCTCGCCGGCCGTTGGAATCGTAAGGATTTCCAGGCCTATGCAGCTTCGGCGCGCAGCTCCTCCTTCTTCTGCTCCTTGAGCAAGGTCATGTTCAGGTAGCGGCTGCCCTCCTGCCACTCCTCGTGCTTCTCGACGGCCAGAGCCCGGGTCAGTCGCAGGCAGCTCTCGACGTTGGGGAAGATCCGGACGATGTGCGTCCGACGCTTCAGCTCCTCGTTGAGCCGTTCGAGCATGTTGGTCGAGCGCATGTGCTTGTGGTGCGGCTGGGGCAGTCGATAGACGGTCAGCGTCTCCTCGATGCCGTTCTCCACCCACTCGCACAAGCCGGGGTACTTCTCGCCCCAGTTCTGCAGCCAGAGCGCCAGGTCGCGGCGGGCGTCCATCAAGCTGCGTCGGTCGTAGATCCACCTCAGCTCGGTGATGCAGTCGGGGTCCGCCTTTCGGGGCAGCCGGTCGACGGCATTGCGCAGGAAGTGCACGTAGCAACGCTGCCAGACCGCCTCCGGGAGCATGGTCCCGATCGCCTGCTTCAGGCCCTCATGGTGGTCGCTGACGACGTACTCCACGCCGTTCAGGCCGCGCTCCTTGAGCCCCCGGATGAAGTCCGACCAGCTCGTCCTGGTTTCCCGCTTCGCCACCTCGACGCCCAGCACGCAACGGCGGCCTTCCCAGTCGACCCCGAGAGCGATGAGGACAGCCTGACGCCGCACCACGCCGCCCTCGCGCACCCGCTCATAGCGAGCATCCATGATCAGGTAGGGATACTCGGCCTCGAGTCTGCGCTGGGCGAAGGCCGCCAACTCCTCGTCGAGCTTCTTGTTCAACCGGCTGATGGTCGAAGCGGAGAAGGCCTGGCCGCACAACTCCTCGGTGATGTGCTTCACCTTTCGAGTCGACACGCCCTGCACGTACAAAGTCCACGATCCGCGCCCCGGGCGCCAGGCCCTCGCAGGCCTGCAGCGCCCGCAAGGTGGCCGCGCGGCTCCCCGGCGCGCACTGGTCCAGCGACTCGAACAGCTCAAACAGGGCAGCCAGCGCGAACTCCACGGGCACCTCCAGCGGTCGTGCGGCCCGCATCATCGGCCAGCGGCGCGTGGGGGCCAAGGGCGGGGTGCGGTGGGCGGTGGTTGTGGGGGTCGGGCTGGGACCCTACAAGCCCCCTCTCAAGATTCAACACCTCTCGGTCGCAACCGGCGCTGCCCGACAATCAGTCGATTGGATCTTGAGTGCCCCCTACCCCGGTAGGTTGACACCTCCACCCCGCCCCGGTCTGGCGACCGCCTGAGCGTGAGCTGGCAAACGACCTGCGGCAACGGCGTGCCGTTCCCGCTCGCGTTCAGCAGCAAGCCGCGCAACACCCTCACAGGGGTTTCCGGTCGGGTTGAGGGCTGCTCGCGAAGGGACCGGCCGCCCCAGCAAGGCGGGCCGACGCAGGTGTGCTGGTGGCCCATCGAGGAGGCCCAACGCCGCTGGGGTGGCCGGCACCGAGCGAGCGGCGCCTAACTTGACCGGATACCCCTGTCAGGCGACGCTCCGCCACCGTCGAGCCTCAGT
>JAUHVS010000574.1 GCA_030424955.1 bacterium
GCCGTCGGCATCGACCCCAAAGACCGCCAGCTCAACACCGAGACGCTGTTCCTCGCCACCGAGAAGACCCCGGGGGCGTACTGGCTGCAGCTCGTGGTGGCCACCGGCATCGCCTACATGGGCCTCACCCTCGACAGCACCGCGGTGCTCATCGGGGCCATGCTGGTGTCGCCGCTCATGATGCCCATCGTGCAGGTGGGCATGGGCTTCGCGATGGGGCACCTGCACCTCACGCTGCGGGCCGGCCGGCGGCTGCTGTCGAGCATCGCCCTGGTGATCGCCCTGTCGGCGAGCGCGGCGGCCCTGCTGCCCTTCACCGAGCCCACCCGCGAGATCCTCGCCCGCACCCAGCCCACCATGCTCGACCTGGTGGTGGCCCTGTTCTGCGGCCTCGCGGCGGCCTTCACCACCGCGCGGGGCAGCAAGGACACCGTCACCGCCGCGGCGGGCACGGCCATCGCCATCGCCCTGGTCCCGCCGCTGTGCGTGGTGGGCTTCGGCGTGGGCACGGGCAGCGGCGCCATCGCCGGCGGCGCCAGCCTGCTGTTCACCGCCAACCTCGCGGCCATCATCCTGGTGGGCGACCTGTTCTTCCTGCTCACCGGCTTCGCCCGCGCCGATCTGGAGCGCCTGGAGCAGCGGGTCTACGACGACGCCGATCGCGAGCACTGGCTGTACCGCTTCGCGAAGTGGATCCCCGTGCCCGGCAGCGTCTCGCGCTCGCTGAGCCTGCGGGCCCTGCTGCCGCTGACCTTCGTGGCCCTGGTGGCCATCCCGCTGTCGCAGGCCCTGCGCCAGGTGCTGTGGCAGGTGCGGGTGAAGGGCGCCATCGGGCAGGCCCTCGACAAGTTCGAGCGCGAGTACCGGGTCATCCAGCGCGCGCTGACCGTGGCCCCCGACGCCGTCAGCCTGCGGCTGAGCGTGGTGGGCGAGCCCAGCCAGCGCGACGAGATCGCCGAGGGCCTGCGCCGGCGGCTGGCCGCCGCGTCGGGGCTGGCCGATCCCGTCGTGACCGTGGACGTGGTGCCCGACGAGGCCGCCGTGCGCCGCCGCCTCAACGACAGCCGCCAGGCCCTGGTGGAGCAGATCGCCAACCTCACCGCCCCCCAGCCCACCGCCTGCCCGCCGGTGCCGGCCCCCGTGGATCTGGACGCCCTGCGCACCCGGGCCCAGGCCGAGGGGCGGCGGGCGGCCCTCGCGGCCCTCACCGCGAGCGACCACCTGCACGGGGTGCACGACACCGTGAAGGGCGTGCTGGCGTGGGCGGTGCCCCCGGCCCCCGAGGGCACGGCGTGGCTCGGCTGGTCGCTGGCCACCGGCGATCACGGCACCGTGCTCACCCTGCAGCAGCTCGCCGATCCGCCGGGCACCCCCGGGGTCGAGGCCACCCTGACCAACGTGCTGCACCACGAGACGGGCCTGGCCCTCACCGTGCGGGTGGCGCAGACCCCCCGCACGCTCATCGACAGCGCCGACGCCCCGACCCCCGCCGCCACCGCGCAGGCGCTGGCGGCCCTCGCAGATCACGCCCTGGCGGTGCAGATCACCCGCCCGGCCGTCGAGGGCCCCGGCGCCCCCACCGGCCGGGCCCTGAAGGCCCTGGTGGCCGCCCGGGATCAGCTCGCCGCCGCCGCGGCCCCCCTGGGCGACCGCGCCACCTTCGTCGACGGGGACCGCTGGCGCGTGCGCGTCACCCTGCCCGACGGCCCGCCGCCCCTCGGCGGCCAGCCCAAGACCCCGTGAGGCCCCCGTGCACCGCAGGCGACCCCCAGCCCCTCCTGTCCGACCGCTCCTGTGGCTTGGGATCGCCCTGGCCGGCCTCACGCTGGCGGGCTGCGGCCCCGTGAGCCCGTCCGTCTCCGCGGACCAGGCCACCGGCCCTGCCGACGGCGCGGCCCGTGACGGCGCCGCCCCCGACGCCGCCGTCACGCCCACCCCCGTGCGCGTCGCCACCTTCAACAGCGCCCTGGAGCGGGCCACCGCGGGCGCCCTGCGCGCCGAGCTCGAGGCCGGCAGCGCCCAGGCCCAGGCCGTGGCCGCCATCGTGCAGCGGGTGCGCCCCGACGTGCTGGTGCTGCAGGAGTTCGACTACGATCCGGCGGCGCTGGCGCTGTTCCAGAGCGCCTACCTCAACGCCGCGCAGGCCGGGGGCGAGCCCATCGACTACCCCTACGCCTGGGCCGCGCCCAGCAACACCGGCCAGCCCAGCGGGGTGGATCTGGACAACGACGGCGCCACCGACGGCCCCGGCGACGCCCTGGGCTTCGGCCGCCACCCCGGCCACTACGCCTTCGCCGTGCTCAGCCGCTACCCGCTGCAGCCCGAGGCCCTGCGCAGCTTCCGCACCCTGAAGTGGCGCGACCTGCCGGGCGCCCTGCTGCCCCAGACCGCCGACGGCCCCTACTACAGCGACGCCGCGCTGGCGGTGCTGCCCCTGTCGAGCAAGAACCACGTGGATCTGCCCGTGGCCCTGCCCGGGGGCGTGGTGCACCTGCTCATCGCCCACCCCACGCCGCCGGTGTTCGACGGCCCCGAGGACCGCAACGGCCGCCGCAACCACGACGAGATCCGCCTGTGGGCCGACTACCTCGACCCCAGCAAGGGCCAGGCGCTGGTGGACGACGCCGGCGCCGCCGGCGGCCTGCCGGTGACGGAATCATTCGTGATTCTGGGGGATTACAACGCCGACCCCGTGGACGGCGACTCGTACCAGGGCGCCATCAACCAGCTCCTGGCGCACCCCCGGGTGAACCCCGCCGTGGCCACCGGCGCGCAGGTGCCGCGCAGCCCCGGCGCCGCAGCCCAGCCCCTCGCCCAGGGCGCCCAGGGCGAGCCGGCCCACCACACGGCGGGCTGGGGCCTGCGGGTGGACTACGCGCTGCCGTCGCTGGATCTGGTGGTGACGGGGAGTGGCGTCTTCTGGCCTGCCGAGGGGGAGCCGGGCGCCGATCTGGTGGGCGAGGCGGGCGCGCCGCCCAGGCCCATCAGCAGCGATCACCGCCTGGTGTGGGTGGACCTGCTGCGCTGAGCGTCAGAACGACCCGCTGAACACGAGGCCGGTGGGGCCGGCGCCCACCTTGAGCTCGCCCCGGGCGCCGCCCGCCGTGTCATCGCTGAGCAGATCCCAGGTCAGCAGGCCCACGCCCGTGGCCAGCAGCACGCCACCGGTGATGAAGAGCGCCCGCGAGGTGGTGCGCGCGCTGTTGAAGTCGTCGCGCAGATCCCGCAGCCGATCCAGGTCGCGGCTGACCGTGCCCTCGGGCTGGCCGTCGATGCGGTCGGCGAGGTCGTAGTAGTCATCCTCGGCGGTGTTGCCGTTGACCACGAACACGCCCGCCACGCCCAGGGCCACGGCGCCCAGGCCCGCGGCGATCCAGCCGCCCACCGCCAGCCCCGAGCCGTCCGAGGCCTGCACCACCACCGGCGCGGGGGTGGGCACCGGCGCGGGCGCCGCCTTGACCTTCGGCGTCTCGCGGTACGTGGCCGCGGTGGCCTTGCTGGGCTCGACCTCGAGGCGCAGGCGCAGGGGCTCGTAGCCCTCGCGCTCGATGCGCAGCATGTGGGTGCCGCGGCTGACCGACCAGCGGCCCTCGGCGTCGGGGGCCTCGGCGCGCTGGTCGTCGATGAACACCACCGCGTCGCCGGGCAGCCCGGTCACGGTCACGTAGCCCGGGCTCATGCCCCGGGCCACGGCCTTCAGCGCCGCCAGCCGGCGGGACACCTCGATGTGGTCCTCGGCCGCCGGGAAGCGCGCGAGGTAGGTCTCGAAGTGCCCGACGGCGCCCGCCGGATCGCCCATCTCTTCGTGGGCGCGGCCCAGGTTGAAGAGCAGCGCGGGGGACGACTCGAGGTTGTAGGCCTGCTGGAAGGCCTGGGCGGCCCCGCGGAAGTCCTTGGCCTGGAACCGGGCGACGCCCTGGTCGTACAGAGCCTTCGCGCGGGCGGCGGCCGGGCTCTCGGCCGGGGCGGCGGGCGGCGTCGCGGGGGCGGGCGTAGCCTGCGCGAGGGCGGCCACGGGGCACGCCAGCGACAGGGACAGGGCGAGGCAGGATCGGCGCATGGGCGTCAGGGTCCACCGGGCTACACCCCCTGTCAACGTGGACGCACGTTGAGTCGCAGGGGCCGGCAGCATAGGCTGCGGTCCAGGAGGCACATGATGCGTCAACGGATTCTCACGCTGGGCTGGGCCACCGGCCTGGCCCTGGCCCTGGGCGGCTGCCTGGGCGACACCCCGGGCAACTGCGCCAACAGCGACGACTGCGACCCCGGGCTCGCCTGCGTGGTGGGCGCCTGCGTGGTGCCCGTGGGCGCCGCGGACGCCGGCGGCGCGGGCGGCGAAGGCGGCGCGGGCGGGGTCGGCGGCGCGGGCGGGGTCGGCGGCGCGGGCGGCGTCGGTGGCGCGGGCGGCGTCGGC
>JAUHVS010000575.1 GCA_030424955.1 bacterium
AGGCCGAGGGGGATCCGGCGGACGACGACGGCGAGGCCGCTGAGCCGGCGCCGGGCACCGAGTCCATCAACGACCTGATGCAGGACAGCGACATCCAGGATCTGCTGAACGATGAGGGGGATGGGGACGAGGACGAGGACGAAGAGCCCGCCGGCCCCAAGTCGATCAACGACCTGATGAAGGACGACGACATCCAGGATCTGCTGGATGACGACGCCCCAGCGGCGCCGGCGGCCGCCCCGGCGTCCGGCGCGCCTGCGTCCGCCGCGCCGATGCCCACCGACCAGCCGAACGACGGCGACGCGCCGTCGGCCCCGCCGATCGAGTAGTCGGTCAGGCCTTGGGCTTGGCCTTGGCGCGGGGCTTGGCCTTGGCGCGGGGCTTGGCCTTGGCGCGGGGCTTGGCCTCGCTGGCCGCGCCTGCGGCGCCGGTCGCCTTGGCCCTCGGGCGCTTGGGCGCGGCCGGCGGCGTCGGGGCCGCGACCGAACCCATGGCAGCGGCCTGCTGCGCTGCGCTCATGGCGGCCTCAGCCTGACGGGTCGCCCCCTCCACGCGGCGGGCCAGCCCGTCCAGCGCTCGCCGAAGGCTCTCGACCTCGTCCCTCAGCGCCTGCACGTCCTCCGCGCGGGCCAGATCCAGGGTGCCGAGCAGCGCCTTGAGTTGGCCGTCGACCAACTGGCGTGCCTCGATCGACACGCTGAAGGCCTTCATCAGGGCTTTCATCAGCGCCTCGTTCTGCACCAACTTCATGGCGAGGTCGCTCTGCAAGACGTTGCCGAGCATCTGGGCGATCCGTGGGTTCATGGGCTCCTCCGATCTGAGCGCGGCACGGTGCCACAGCCCCCCAGAGCGGTCAACGCGCTGCCACGACAGCCCTTGTTCAGCGCCACAGGCTGCGCTAGACTCCGCCTCTTCACTTGCAGTGTCCCTGGGTGGCTTGCAGGTAACCTCAACGGTTCGACATGGCCCCCCGGTCGGGCCGGGCTTCTGGAGTGGCCGGTGACGCAGCAGCCATCCCACAACGCGTTGCCCGTCCTCCAGGGGGCCGCGCTGACTGACCGGTGGCAGCGGCGTGTGCGTTACCTCCGGGTATCAGTCACCGACCGATGTAACTATCGCTGCACATACTGCATGCCGGCCGAGGGGTGGCCCACGGGTGCACGCGCGGGGGTACTGTCCCTGGATGAGCTCGTCCGGGTCGTGGCCGTCTTCGCCGAGCTGGGCGTGCGACGGGTCCGCCTGACCGGGGGAGAGCCGCTGGTCCGCCGCGGCATCGTCGACTTCGTGCGGCGCGTTGCCGCGCTGCCGGGCATCGATGATGTTGCGATGACCACCAACGGCCACCTGCTGGCGCGGGACGCGCGAGCGCTCCGCGAGGCGGGCCTGACCGGGCTCAACGTCAGCCTCGACACCTTCGACGCCGACCGCTTCGCGGCGATCACCCGCGGCGGTGATCTCAACGCGGTCCTCGCGGGGTTGCACGCAGCGCAGGCGGCGGGCTTTGAGGGCATCAAGATCAACGCGGTCGCCTTGGCTGGGCTCAACGATGACGCCTTCGTTGAGCTGGTCGATCGCTGCTGGCGTGAGGGCTGGCTGCCGCGCTTCATCGAGGTCATGCCCATCGGCGGCCTCGGTGATCAGCGCGCCCATCGCTTGGACAGCGCGCAGGTCTTCGCGGCCATCAGCGCGCATTTCCCCCTCGCATGGCAGACCCCGAGCGCGCAGCGCGCGCCGCGGGGCCCGGCCCGGTATGCGGTGGTGACGGGTGGACCGGCCAAGGGCCGCGAGGTGGGGTTCATCAGCCCCATGAGCGACGATGGCTTCTGCGGCACGTGCAACCGGGTCCGGTTGACCGCGCGCGGCGGCTTCCGCCCGTGCCTGGCCGACGACCACGAGGTCTCGATCTTGCAGGCGGTGCGTGGTGGGGCGGATGACGCTGCCCTGAAGGCCCTGATCCAGGCGGCGGTGGCGGGCAAGCTTGAAGCGCATCACCTGCGCACGCCCACGCGGGCGCCCTTGGCGACGATGACGGGAATTGGCGGCTGAGGCCCCCTCAGCAGGAGCGACGAGATGACTGAACCGACGCGCGAGACCGATCTGGACGACGGCCCGAGCCGGGCGTCCAGGATTCGACTGATCGTGGGGCTGCTGTTGGGCGTGGGCGCCTTCTGGCTCGTGGTCGACAGCATGACCGAGGGCGGCACCTACTTCTACACGGTGGAAGAGGCGGCGGGCCGTCAGGTCGACGACCGCCCCATCCGGGTGAAGGGCAAGGTCATGCCGGGCACCTGGAAGCAGAACGACGCTGGGAACGTCCACACGTTTACGATCTACGAGAACGACAAGCGCATGCAGGTGAGCTACGAGGGCGCGCTGCCCGACGTCTTCGGTGAAGACCGAGACGTGGTCGCCACCGGCACGCGGAACTCGGGTGGCCTGCTGGTCGCGACCGAGGTGACCGCCAAATGCCCCTCCAAGTACGAGGGCGAAGCCATGTCCGAGACGGCCCGCCAGCGGGTCGAAGGCCCGGGCAGCTGAGGAACAATGGACACCAATAGCATTGGCAACCTGCTGCTCCACGCTGGCGTGGTGGTCGCGTTCTTCGCGGCCGCTGCGAGCATCGTCGGGCGCTGGCGGGATGACGGTCGCCTGCTCCTTGCGGGCGAGCGGGCAGGGATGGCCCTGACGGGCATCATGGTGACGGCGTCTCTGCTGCTCGTGGACGCCTTCCTCTCTCACGACTACGCCAACAAGTACGTCGCCCATTACTCCGACAACAACATGCCCTGGTACTACCTGATCGCCTCCTTCTGGGGTGGTCAGGCCGGCTCGCTGATGTTCTGGTGCCTGGTGCTGGCCATCTGCACGGCGCTGGTGATCTGGCAGAACCGCGACAAGAACCGCGACCTGCTGCCGACCGTCATCGCGGTGCTGATGGGGGTGCAGATCTTCTTCCTGGGCCTGATGGTCCTCGAGGCCAACCCCTTCGACGCCTTCCAGGTGAACCTGCCGCCCGACAACGGCCGAGGCCTTGAGCCGCTGCTGCAGAACCCGGCGATGACCTTCCACCCGCCCAGCATCCTGAGCGGCTACGTGTGGTTCACCGTGCCGTTCGCCTTCGCGGTGGCGGCGCTGGTGCACCGCCGGCTCGACGACTCCTGGATCCGCACGACCCGGCGCTACCCCATCGTGAGCTGGGCCTTCATGTACATCGGCAACCTGTTCGGCGGCATGTGGGCGTACCAGGAGCTCGGCTGGGGCGGCTTCTGGGGCTGGGATCCGGTCGAGAACGCGTCGCTGATGCCGTGGTTCACGGCCACCGCCTACCTGCACTCCGTGATGATCCAGGAGCGCCGTGATCAGCTGAAGGTGTGGAACATCTCGCTGGTGATGGTGACCTACTTCCTCACGGTGTTCGGCACCTTCCTGACCCGGTCCGGCCTCATCGACTCAGTGCACACCTTTGCGCAGAGCGACGTGGGCGACTACTTCATGGTCTTCCTGGTGGTGCTGGCCCTGTTCAGCGCGGGCATCGTGCTGTGGCGGGTCCTGGACGGCTCGCTGCGCAGCGAGGGCCGCATCGAGCGCGTGTTCAGCCGCGAGGGCGTGTTCTTGCTGAACAACTTCGTGCTGTTGGGCTGTGTGGGCGTCGTCATGTTCGGCACCCTGGGCGAGAAGATCAGCGCGTACTTCTGGCAGGAGACCAAGTACACGGCGCCGTGGTTCAACACCTGGATGGTGCCTGGGGGCCTGGCGCTGTTGCTGCTGATGGGCATCGGCCCGATCATCCCCTGGCGGCGGGTCACCTGGTCGAGCTTCCGCAAGAACTTCCTGGTGCCCATGGGTGTCGCCCTGGTGGGCACCGTGCTGGTGTACGCCTCGGACGTCTACCACCTGCAGGACTGGGTCGCGCGCACCAACGTGCCCTTCGGCGAGGTCCCTCTGGGGCGGCTGCCGCTGGTGGCCGAGCTCTCGGGCGTCTACGCGCTGGTGGGCTTCTACGGGGTCTTCTTCCTGACGTGGCCGATGCTGGTGGAGTACATCCGCGGCGCCCGCATCCGCGCGCGCAGCACCAAGGAGGCGTTGCCCACGGCGCTGGTCCGTCTGGTGTCGAAGAACCGCCGGCGCTATGGCGGCTACCTCACGCACCTCGGCTTCGCGGGGCTGTTCTTGGGCTTCATCGGGACCGGCCTCAAGGTTGAGCAAGACCTGTCATTCAGCGGCAAGGGCTCGACCCATGTGCTCGAGGACAAGCAGCTGACGTTCCTGGGCTTCGACAACGAGGAGAACCGTGAGTACTCCGAGTGGTTTGCGAAGTTCGAGGTCCATCAGCTGGACGCCGACGGCAAGCCCGCCGCCTCCCTCGGCGTGCTGCGGCCCTCCCGCCGCTCGTACCACGGCGCCAACGT
>JAUHVS010000576.1 GCA_030424955.1 bacterium
CGACGGGCGACGGCGTGGCCATGGCCTACCGCGCGGGGGCGCGGGTGGCGAACCTCGAGTTCTTCCAGTTCCACCCCACCTCTCTGTTTCACCCGAAGGCGAGCAACTTCCTGATCAGCGAGGCGCTGCGGGGCGAAGGGGGCGAGCTGCGCACGCAGGACGGGCGCGCCTTCATGCCCGACTACCACGAGCTGGGCAGCCTCGCGCCGCGCGACATCGTGGCCCGGGCCATCGACAGCGAGATCAAGAAGACGGGCACCGATCACGTGCTGCTCGACATGACCCACCTGCCGGGCGACTTCCTCGTCGAGCGCTTCCCCAACATCCACGCGCGCTGCCTTGAGGTCGGGGTCGACATGCGCGAGGTGCCGATCCCCGTGGTCCCCGCGGCGCACTACATGTGCGGGGGGGTGGTCGTCGATCTCGACGCCCGCGCGACGATGGAGGACCTGTTCGCGGTGGGCGAGGTCGCCTGCACGGGGCTGCATGGCGCCAACCGGTTGGCCAGCAACAGCCTGCTGGAGGGGGCCGTCTTCGGCGAGCGGGCGGCGCAGGCGATCCGCGCCCGCTTGGCCGAGGGCGCGCCACTGGTGGACGTCCCCACCTGGGACACGGGGCACGCGAAGGCGCCGGACGAGGGGGTGGTGATCTCCCAGAACTGGAAGGAGATCCGTCACTTCATGTGGAACTACGTCGGCATCGTACGCAGCGACCAGCGCCTCGCCCGGGCGCGCCGGCGCATCGAGCTGCTCAGCGAAGAGATCCACGAGTACTACTGGAACTACCAGGTGACGCCCGACCTGCTTGAGCTGCGCAACATCGCCCTCGTGGCCGAGCTCATCATCCGCAGCGCGCTCCACCGCAAGGAGTCCCGCGGCCTGCACTTCACCACGGACTACCCGGAGCGCTCCGACGCGCGGTTCGGGACCGACACCGTGCTGCTCGGGTTCTGAGCGCGCGCGTTTCTTCGCGGTGCAGGCTTTTTTTGCTTGCGCCTCAAATTAGGGTTCGATAAAAGGCGCGTCACCGCTGGGCGGGAGTAACTCAGTGGTAGAGTGCAACCTTGCCAAGGTTGAAGTCGCGAGTTCAAATCTCGTCTCCCGCTCTGTACCGGCCTCGTGAGCAGCCGGTCGCCCCGTAAGGGGGAATGTTCACGCCGCTGAGCGGGAGTAACTCAGTGGTAGAGTGCAACCTTGCCAAGGTTGAAGTCGCGAGTTCAAATCTCGTCTCCCGCTCTGAAAAGGCCAAGGCATCCGCCTTGGCCTTTTTTTTTGCCCTTCGCCCGGTCGATGCCGCAGGTTGACTGCGGTCCGCGCGGAGGGGAGCCCATGGCACATCAGAACACCGGCACCTACCTGCTCGTTCGGGAAGGCGGCGCGCCGCGGCCCGACCTCGCAGAGCGCCCGATCGAGCCGGGCCTCCCGCCCGTCGCGTACCCACCGCCCCCTGCGCGCCTGCGGGTGCGCCGCCGGGCGGTGGTGCTGACCCCGCAGCAGGTCGATGAGCGGCTGGTGGTCTGGTTGGAGCCGAGCCACCCGGCCAGCGATCGGCTGTACCGCGCCGTCGCGCCGATGGTCGAGGCGGGGCTTGGGGCGGTCATCCTGGTGACCGGCACGACCGGCGGGGTGGGGGCCAGCACGGTGGCCGCCAACCTGGCGGGGGCCTGCTGCGCGTGGCACCGCACGGTGCTCGTCGATCTGCACGCGGCCCGGCCCAGCCAGGCGGCGCGCTTCGGGTGCCCCACGGACGACACCGGGGTGTCGGTCAGCCTGGCCGCTCGACGGCAAGACCCGACCGCCCCCATCGACGTGCTGGGCCTCGCCCGCGGGTTGGACCTGCTGGCCGCGGGCCCGGCCACGGCCGCAGATCCCCTCGACTCGCCCGCGCTGCCGGGGCTGCTACAGGACCTCGCCGCGCGGGCGGCGATCGTGCTCGTGGACGGGCCACCCCTCGATGAGCTGGCCTGGGACGCCTGGGCGCCCCTCGTGACCGGCGCGGTCGTGGTGGGCCCGCCTGGGCCCTTGGCTGGCGTCACCGCGCCAGTGCCGTTCGTGGCGATCGCCACCCGCTGCCCGCCGACCGCCTGAGCCAGTCAGGCCGCGCGACCGCTCGTTCTCGGCGGGCCCGTCGCGCCCACAGCGCCCAAACCGCCTCCTCGGAATCCACAGCGCCCGCCGCCGCCGCGCGGGCGGGCGCGGCTGCAACCGCCTGCGGATACGACAGATTCCGCCGCGAAGCGCTTTACAACCCGAGGGCGCTTGCGTATGTTGCCGCACCAATCCGTCGGCACCCACCGGCGGCCTCGCCCGTATGGGGGAGTGAAATCCAATACTTAGGGGGTCGTAGCACTACGATGGAGTACCGAAGCGTCAGCATTCAGGAACTCCGCAACCGGACCGAGGTGACCGAAGAACTGTCGGATAACCTGTCGAAGCCGGATGGGGAGTCCTTTGAGCAGTTGTTCGAGCAGTTCGACGCCGACCAGAGTTTTCGGGTCGGCGAGATCGTCATGGGTCGGGTTCTGTCCGTCACCAAGGACTATGTGGTCGTCGATATCGGCTACAAGTCTGAGGGGCAGATTCCGGTCAATGAGTTCCGGGATGCCGACGGCAACCTGACCGTCGCCGAGGGCGAAGAGGTCGAGGTCTTCGTCGATCAGGCGGAAGAAGACGACGCGCTCGTCGAGCTCAGCAAGGAGAAGGCGGTCCGCCTTCGCATTTGGGAGCAGATCAGCCTCGCGTGTGAGCGCGACGAGCTGGTCAAGGGCCGCATCATCGCGCGGGTGAAGGGCGGCCTGTCCGTCGACATCGGCGTGAAGGCGTTCCTGCCGGGCAGTCAGGTGGACATCCGGCCCATTCGGAACCTCGAGAAGTTCCTGGGTCAGGAGTTCGAGTTCAAGGTCATCAAGTTCAACAAGCGCCGCGGCAACATCGTGCTGTCCCGTCGCGTGCTCCTCGAGAAGGAGCGTGCTTCGCTGAAGTCGAAGACGCTCCGTATGCTCGAGGAGGGCCGGGTCCTCAAGGGCACGGTCAAGAACATCACCGAGTACGGCGCCTTCGTCGACCTGGGTGGCATCGATGGCCTGCTGCACATCACCGACATGAGCTGGGGCCGGGTCAACCACCCGTCCGAGATGGTTCAGGTGGGCGATGAGATCGAGGTCAAGGTCCTCAAGTTCAACTCCGACACCGAGCGGGTGTCGCTGGGCTTGAAGCAGATCAGCGAGGATCCCTGGATCCACGCTGAGAACAAGTACCACGTCGGCGATCGGGTGACCGGCCGCGTCGTGAGCTTGACGGACTACGGCGCGTTCATCGAGCTGGAAGAGGGCATCGAGGGCCTCATCCACATCTCCGAGATGTCCTGGACGCGGCGGGTCAAGCACCCCTCGCGCATGGTCGCCATCGGTGATGAGGTCGAGACCATCGTCCTGGACATCGACTCGAAGAACAAGCGCATCAGCCTCGGCATGAAGCAGATCGAGCCCAACCCGTGGACGCTCCTGCACGACCGCTACCCGGTCGGCACGCGCATCCTGGGCAAGATCCGCAACATCACCGACTTCGGCATCTTCATCGGCATCGAGGAAGGGATCGACGGCCTGGTTCACATCAGTGACCTGTCGTGGACCCACAAGGTCAAGCACCCCTCGGAGCTGTACAAGAAGGGCGATGAGGTCGAGGCCGTCGTGCTGAACATCGATGTCGAGAACGAGCGCTTCAGCCTCGGCATCAAGCAGCTGACGCCCGACGCCTGGGAGTACGACATCCCCAACAAGTTCACCATCGGTCGGGTGGTGAAGGGGCGGATCACCAAGATCCACGACTTCGGCGCCTTCATGGAGTTGGAGCCGGGGGTCGAGGGCCTGATCCACGTCAGCGAGCTCTCCACGGAGCACGTCAAGAACCCGGGCGACGTGGTGAGCGAGGGCCAGGACGTGGTCGCCGAGATCATCTCGGTCGATCGCGAAGAGCGGAAGATCGGGCTGTCGCTGAAGCATGTCGACGGCAACGAGGATCCCGATGTCCGGTCCTACCTGGAGCGCCAGGGCAAGAGCACGGCCTCCCTCGGGGATGTGCTGGGCGATCAGCTCGGCATGATCTCGGACGACGACGAAGAGTAAGTCGGCGACCGACGCGGCCCGCTGAGGCGGGCCCGCTCTCATTCGACGCACGTCATCGGCACCTCCTTCGGGGGGCGACGGTGGCGTGCGTTGTTGTTTCTGCGGTCTGCCGGCTGTGCGCCGGCCGACGGCCACACTGGAGATGATGGTGACCAAGAGCGATCTGATCGAGCACATCGCGGCCCGGAACCCGGCCCACACCAAGAAGGATGTGGAGGGCGCGGTGAACACGATCTTTCAGGCCATGACCGGGGCGCTGGTTGACGGAGACCGG
>JAUHVS010000577.1 GCA_030424955.1 bacterium
CGTGTGAATCCGGCGGTTTACAGTGCGCGAGCCAGGGGGTATGACACGGCCATGATTCGCTTGTCCAAGGTCGAGAAACGCTACCCCGGGGCCGCCTCGGGAGAGCTTGCCCTGCGCGGGGTCGACCTCACCATCGGCGAGGGCGAGCTGGTCGCCATCGTCGGTACCTCCGGCTCGGGCAAGACCACGCTGCTGAACCTCATCGGCGGTCTCGATCGAGACTACGCCGGCAAGGTCGAGGTGGCGGGTCACGATCTGGCCACGCTGAACGACCGCCGCATGGCGAACTTCCGCAACCGCCACGTGGGCTTCGTGTTCCAGCACTTCAGCCTGCTGGATCACCTGACGGCCCTCGAGAACGTCGCCCTGCCGGCGGCCTTCGTGCGCGGCCCCAGCCCGCTGGCCGAGGACGCCGCGGCGCGGGCCTCGCAGACGCTCACCGACATGGGCCTGGGCCACAAGCTCAACGAGCACCCCAACACCCTCAGCGGGGGGCAGAAGCAGCGGGTTGCCATCGCCCGCGCCCTGCTCTTCCGGCCCAAGCTGCTGCTGTGCGACGAGCCCACCGGCAGCCTCGACAGCAAGACCGGCGCCCAGATCATCGAGACCTTCCAGGCGCTCAACCGCGAGGGCTACACGGTGGTCATCATCACCCACGAGACCCGCGTCAGCGAGGCGGCCCGCCGTATCGTGCGCATCGAGGACGGGGTCATCGTCGACGACGGCCAAGGAGGTGCGGCGTGAGCCCGGGCGCCCTGGTCAAGCTGATCGGCCGAAACGTCAGCCGCTCCAAGAAGAACTTCTTGATGAGCGGCATCGGCATCGTCGTGGGTATCTCCACCTTCGTGTTCTTCATCGGCTTGAGCGAAGGCATCAAGCAGGTGGTCCTGGGGCGCATCTTCCTGGTGGACCAGGTCGAGGTCGTGCCCAAGCGCTTCGACGCGGGGGCGAGCGGCGATCTGCTCGGCCTCGGCGGCGGCCGGGCCCTCGACGACAGCGTCGTGCAAGAGCTCAACGCCCTCGACGGCGTGGTCGATGTCTACCCCAAGATGAAGTTCACCTTCCCCACCCGCGCGCGGGGCGGCGGCTCCTTGTTCGGGCGCGACGTCTACGCTGAGCTCGTCGCCGATGGCATCGAGCCGCGGCTGGTGGCCGACGAGCTCGGGGATCCCAGCCTGTTCGCCGATCACGACGCGCCCCGGGCCTGTACCGCGGACGCCGAGTGCCGCGAGGGGCAGCGCTGCGCCGACGGCACCTGCGAGGGCATCGCCTGCGAGTACTCGTGGGACACCCGCCTGACGGCCTGCCCGGGCAAGTCGGCCTGCGCCGAGGACACCAAGCGCTGCGAGCAGCCCATCCCCGTGCTGGTGAGCAACCACCTGCTCGAGCTCTACAACGGCAGCCTGGCCACCGCCTTCGGGGGCGGCAGCGGGCGCAAGATGCCGCGGCTCAGCCGCAGCATGGTCAAGGGCTTCCAGTTCTGGGCGGAGTTCAACAAGAGCTACATCGACCGCGACGCGCGCCAGGGCAGCATCACCCGGCGCCTCGAGCTGGTGGGCTTCAGCGACAAGGCCATCTCCGTCGGCGTCACCCTGCCCCTCGCCTACGTCAAGCGCTTGAACCGCCGCTACCGCGGCGCCGAGGCGGCCTCGACCTTCCACTCGATGATCCTGCAGGTGTCGGATCAGACCCAGGTGCCGGCCATCGTGAAGGCCGTGAAGGACATGGGCCTCGACCTCGCCGACAAGACCGAGAACGCCGAGCGCGCCGCTGACATCATCAAGACCGTCGAGCTTCATCATCGTGGGCATCGCGGCCATCAACATCAGCCAGATGTTCTTCATGCTCATCGCGCAGCGCCGCCGCGAGATCGGCCTGCTGCGCGCCCTGGGCGCCAGCCGCCGCGACGTGCGGCTGCTGATCCTGGGTGAGGCGAGCCTGATCGGGCTGGTGGGCGGCAGCATGGGCACCCTCGCCGGTCTGGGGGCGGCCCGCCTGGGAGACTACGTGGCCAGCCGGCTACCGGAGTTCCCCTACAAGCCCGAGACGTTCTTCACGTTCCCCGCCTGGCTGTGGTTCGCGGCCATCGGGGGCGCGGTGCTCTTCTGCCTGATCGGCGCGTTCTTCCCCGCCAACGCCGCCGCCCGCCAGCACCCCGCCGCCGCGCTCACGCAGTAGCGGGCCCGCGCTGTCGGCAACCCGGCGCCCGCGGGATCACCGCCGCGGGCGGTCCGTGCAGCTCCGGGGCCGCCCTCAGGCCTCGTCTGGATCCGCCTGATGGAGCGCGGAGCTGATCCGCCTGAGGCTGTCTTCGATGGGCCCTGGGAAGGCCACGCCGCACAGCCCCTCGACGGCCGCCCGCTCGGCCACCTCGACCACCACCGCGTTGTTCTCACACGCGAAGGCGACGAGGCCCGCGGCCGGCTGCTCGTTGGCGCGCACACCCACCAACAGCATCACGTCCGCCAGACACGAGACGCGGACCGCCTGCTCCAGCACGCTGGCGTTGAGGGCCTCCCCGAACCAGACCACGTCGGGGCGCAGCACCGCGCTGCAGTGCCCACAGCGCGGCGGCAGCTCGTCGTGGCTGATGCGGGGATCCGGCCGCACCCGACCGCACCCCATACAGCGCGTCCGCCAGATGCTGCCGTGCAGCTCGAGCGGCCGGCTCGGCGCCCCGCTCCGCTCCAGGTAGCCATCGGCGTTGCCGGTGATGATCTGCGCCCGCGGCACCCGCGCCAGCACCTGATAGAGGGCCTGCACCTCGGGCAGCGCCGAGCGCCGCACCACCCGGGCGCGCCGCTTCATGTACCAACGCCACACCCGCTCCGGGGCCTGGCGAAACTCTTCCGGGGTGGCGATGTCGCTGGGTTCGAAGGCGTCCCACTCCGAGTCCACCGTGTCCTCGGGGGACGGCCAGGCCTCGGCTGACAACTGAGGCCCGACGATCACCGTGACCGACGACGCGGCGCGGAGCGCGGCGCGCACCCGCTTGAGATCGGCGTGCAAACTCTCTCCCAGGTCAGCCGGCCGATGCTACCGCTGGCGTCCACCCTGCACAATGATGGCGGCGCCCCCGCCGTCGTTGACTCTGTGCAGAGCATCCCATAACTTTCAGCGGCCAAACTGCGCACGTGCGCGCATCATCAACGCAGATGGCGAGGGGCACCCGGGTGCGCGAGCCCATTAAATTCGGGGACTACTACCTGTTCGAGCGGGTGGCCGTCGGCGGCATGGCCGAGGTCTTCAAGGCCGTCTCGTATGGTGTGGAGGGCTTCGAGCGCCTGTTCGCCGTCAAGCGCGTGCTGCCGAACATCGCCGAGGATCAAGAGTTCGTCGAGATGTTCATCGACGAAGCCAAGATCGCGGTGCAGCTCACCCACGCCAACATCGGCCAGATCTTCGAGCTCGGGAAGTTCGACGGCGCGTACTTCATCGCCATGGAGTTCGTGCAGGGCAAAGACCTGCGCGCCCTGTTCGACCGCGCGCGCAGCGAGCGCCGCAGCCTCGACATCGCGATGTGCTGCCACGTCATCAAAGAGGTCTGCGAGGCCCTCGAGTACGCGCACAACAAGAAGCGCAACGCCGACGAGACCCTCGACCTCGTGCACCGCGATGTCTCCCCGCAGAACATCATCGTCAGCTACGACGGTGAGGTGAAGCTCATCGACTTCGGCATCGCGAAGGCGGCGGGCAAGGCCAGCAAGACGCAGGCGGGCATCCTCAAGGGCAAGTTCGGCTACATGAGCCCTGAGCAGGTGCGCGGGCGGGCCATCGACCACCGCACCGACCTGTTCTCCCTCGCCGCGGTCCTCTACGAGCTCGTGACGCTGGAGCGCTGCTTCCAGGGCGAGAGCGACTTCTCGACCCTCGAGAAGGTCCGCAACGTCGACATCCGCCGCCCATCCGCCATCGCCCGGGATCTGCCCCCCGAGCTCGAGCGGATCATCCTGCGAGGCCTGGCCCGCGAGCCCGAGGAGCGCTACCAGTCCGCGGCCGAGTTCCAGGACGCCCTGCAGAAGTTCCTGTATCAATCCGGCACGTTCTACGCACGCAAGGATCTCGCCGGGTACATGCGGCGCACCTTCGACAGCGAGCTGCGCGGTGAACAGACGCGGCTGTCGAGCTTCCGCGAGTTCGCCCGTCAGCACATCCCCGAGGCCCGGCGGGCGTCCTCGGCGCCGCAGAGCGACCCCGACGCCACCGCCGACGAGCCCGCCGCCAGCTTTCAGCCCGACCTGTCCTCCCTCTCCTGGGAGGACGACGAGGTCGAGACGGCCATCTGGGATCGCTCACCCAGCCAGGTGATGGCCGCGGCCAGCGTCCCTGCGCGCAAGCGAGCGCCGGTGCCTGCGCTGCCGCCCAGCGCGCTGAACGATCCGCCCGCCTT
>JAUHVS010000578.1 GCA_030424955.1 bacterium
GCGTCCGGCGCTGGTCCCGCCCCGCCGTCCGCTGCGGTGGCCCCGTCACCGGCTGGGGCGCCCGCGTCCCGCGCCCCCGCGTCCACGGCCCCGCCGTCCACCCCCCCGGCGTCGGGCCCCACCGGGCCGCCCCCGTCGGCCGCCCCGCGGTCCGCGGCGCCTGCGTCGAGCGAGCCCCCATCGGGCGCCCCGCCGTCCCGCACGCCCCCGTCCACCACCCCGGCGGCACAGGTCGGCCCCACGGCCGGCGCGCGATCCGCACAGTCCGCCCCCGGCCCAAGCCCGGGGCACAGGTGCTGGCAGCACGCCCGCACCGGCGCCGTGCGCGCGCAGGGCCAGCGGCCCACCACGTCCGCGAAGCCCGCGAGCGCCGGGGCCCAGGTGGCCCCGAAGTCGTCGCTCAGCCCCACGGCCCACGGGCCTCCGAAGAAGATGTGGGTACACCCCCACAGCCGGTCGCTGTCGGGCGCCCGGGTGAGGCAGCCCAGCCGGGGCACGGCCACCGGCGCCGCCGCCCACGTCGCGCCGCCATCGGCCGAGCGCCGCGCCCCCTCGAAGGGGCTGAGCACCAGCCCCCGCTCGCCGGCCCGATCGAACACCAGCGACAGCGGCAGATCGTTGATCACCGCCACCGTCTCCCAGCGGTCGCCGCCGTCCTCGCTGCGCACCAGGTGGGTGCCGCCGATGCGCTCGATGGCCGCAAACACCCGCCCGCCTGCCCCGCCCGCGGGCGCGGCCAGCAGCACGAACTCCTCGGGCGCGGCCGCCAGCGCCCCCGGGCCCAGCTTGATGGGCGCGAAGGTCTGCCCCCCATCATCGCTGCGGGCGGCCCCCAGGGCGTGGTGCACGTAGATCGTGTCGGGGCGGGCCTCGGAGCGCGCCAGGCCCAGCACCCGGTCGGGCACCGCCAGCCCGGCGGGCGCCCAGGTCGCGCCGCCGTCCACCGTGCGCCACACGTCGTTGGGCCGCCCGAAGCTGTCGGTCGCCACCACCGCCTCGGCCAGCCGATCGGGGTGCACGCTGGCGGCGCTCGCCCGCTGCCCCGCCAGCGCGCCCGGCGCAGGCCCGAAGTCGCAGCCCCGGCTCTCGGTCCAGTACAGCCCCTCCTGCGTCCCCACCAGCCAGCGGATCTGCCCCTCGCCCAGCGGCGCCACGAAGCGCACGCCGGCGTTGGGGGCGATCCCGTCCTCGCACAGCCACCGGAACCCGGCGGCCGCCGAGCCGATGTAGGGCCCCTGGTTGTCGGTGAGGGCGAAGACGGTGTCGGGGAACTGCGGGGCGAAGTCGATGCGCAGCACCTGCGGCTCGCCGCCGTGGGCGCCCGCCGAGCCGGCGAGCGCCGCCACCAGGGCCAGCGAGGCGCCCCCGCGGGCGAGCGCTGCGCCGCGGGCGAGCACCTACGGCGCCTCGATGAGCTCGAAGGCGTCCTGCTGCAGCCGCACCCGCACGCGGGCCGAGTTGTTGCGCAGGTTGGTCTCTTCGATCACGCCATCGGGGTTGGTGGTCACCACCACCTCGTACTCGCCGTCGGGCACGTCGGTGATGTCGATCCACTGGCAGCGCAGGCTGCGCGAGTAGGTGTCCTGGCAGCCCGCGCTGATGCCCTGGTCCTGGCCGTTGTAGCCGCGGCAGCCGTTGGGGGCGAGGGCGCGATCCCACACGCCGATGTCGATGACCGAGAAGCCGCTCTTGGCCCCAATGGGCAGCAGCTCATCGTTGGCGATGTCGTAGAGCTCATAGGCCGCGTACGCCTCGAAGTGGAAGTGCTGGTGGCACTGGTCGAAGATCCAGTGATCCACGCCCTCGCGGGGCGCCCCCAGCCGCAGATCCGCCGTGCCCACGTTGGCGATCCGGGTGCCAAACCGCAGGATCCGCCGCATGCCCAGGGCGCCGATGCAGCCCTCGTTGATCAGGCACTCGTCCTGGGCGTCCAGCATGTCCATCTGCAGGGTCTGGGCGAGGTACTCGCCGTCCACGATGAGGTCGGGCCGGCAGTCGTCCGCCGGCTGGCGCCCGGTGACCCCGCCCACGCACTGGCCGCAGTCGTCGATGAAGGCCTCACCGTCGCAGCTCCCCGCGCAGTCGAGGTTGTCGCTCGGGCGCCGCCCGGTGTTGCCGCCCACACACAGGCCGCAGTCGTCGGCGTAGGCGAAGCCGCCCTGGTCGCCGTTGCAGTCGTCGTTGCAGGCCGGCACCGCCGTGTAGACGTAGATCTCGCCCGCGGACGCCGGGTTGAGATCGTCCCAGAACGGGAACAGCGCCCGCCCGGTCCCGCCCACCGGCAGCGGCCCGTTGTTGAAGCCCGGCAGGTTGCCCTCGAACACCAGCACGCCGTTGCTCGAGATGCGCACCTCATCGAAGCGCTCGCCGTTGAAGGTGAAGGGGAAGCCGATGGGCCGGGTGGCCTCGCCGTCGTCGGGCAGGTCCAGGGCCTCGCCCACCTCGCTGATGTCGAACCAGTCCATCGGGGCCACGTAGTCGGCCTCGATCCGGCCCTCCCGCGGCGTGAGGGTCACCACCGGCTGGTCGAGCACGAAGTCGTTGTCGCGGGCCAGGGTGACCGCCGTCTCGCCGTCGATCTGGTAGCCGATGGTGGCGGTGGCGCCGAAGGGCTCCATCTGGCGGTACTGAAAGCGCGCCTGGCCGTTCTGGTAGAGCACGGCCTGGAAGGTGTAGGGCCCGTGGGGCTCGCCGTCGCGCTGGAAGGGCGCGACCCCCTCCCACTGCACGATGAAGCGCACGGGCGGCGAGCCCGGGCACTCGTCGCACACGTTGGGGATGCCGTCGCCGTCGGCGTCCTCGGCGGGGGACGGCTCGACCCCCGTCTCGCCCCCCGCACACACCCCGCACAGGTCCAGCGCCGCCTCGCCGTCGCAGGTGCCGTGGCAGTCCATGGAGCCGTTGCGCCCCGCGCACACGCCGCAGTCGTCGGTGTCGTTGCTCGCGCAGTCCGGCTCGGCGTCCTCGGCGTTGGCCACCAGGCCGTCGCGGTCGCGGCCGCAGACCTCCACCGGCTGCGCCGGATCGCCCATCCCGTCGCCGTCCTCGTCGGCGTAGAGCGTCTCGGGCCCAGGCCCGGCGCACACGCCGCAGGCGTCGGTGTCGTTGGTCGCGCAGTCCGGCTCGGGGTCGTCGGCGTTGTCGACGAAGCCGTCCACCGCCTCGCAGGCGTCCGCGGGCACCGCGGGATCGCCCAGCCCGTCGCTGTCGGCGTCCAGCCACACCCGGCCCTCGCCCGGCCCGGCGCACACGCCGCACTCGTCGGTGTCGTTGGTGGGGCAGTCCGGCTCGGGGTCACCCCCCACCGGCAGGTAGCCCACCGGCGCCTGGCAGCCCACGACCGTGGCGCTGTCGTCGCCGGCCCCGTCGCCGTCCGCGTCGGCGAACCAGGTGCGCACGCCGTCGCCGCCGCACACGCCGCAGGCGTCGGTGTCGTTGGTGGCGCAGTCCGGCTCGGGATCGTCGCTGGTGGCCACGAAGCCCACCGGGCGATCGCACGCGCGCACCTCGATGCGCCGATCCCCCTGCCCGTCATCGTCCTGGTCTGCGTACCACGCGGTGGGGCCGGCGCCCCCGCACACGCCGCAGGCGTCCTCGGGGCGGTCCGCCGGGCAGCGGGGGGCAGGCGCCGCGTCCGCTGCGGCGGGGCTCGCGTCCACCGCGCCGTCGGCCGCCTGGGCGCCCATGTCTGCCGCCTGGGCCGGCGCGTCCTCGTCGAGGCACCCCGACAGGCCAACGGCCACCAGGCTGGCCAGCAGCCAGCGCTCCACACGCATCCGACCCATCATCCACCCCCCGGCACAGCTCGACCCAACCGGTCTACCATGTCGGCCCGCGCCGGGTCTCTCCAGGGTCAGATGTTGCACCCCGGCGACCCCGTGGGCTTGAATGGCCGCGCCGCGCCCCCGTCGGGCGCCCCGTTCCAGGAACCGAGGAGTCCACCGTGAAGACGAGCATCATCGCCGTGGCGGCCGCCTGGGCCGTGGCGATGGCTGCGATGTCAGCGCTGATTTTGGTCACCGTCCCTGCGAACGGGTCCTCCCCGTCTCGCCGTGCGCCGGAGTCTACCGGAGCAGCGTTCCTGAGGGGGCATCGCACACCCCGTACCGGGGGCCGACGCCGCGCAGCCAACCCAGATCGACGGATCAGCGATAGAGCCCGTGCTCGGCGATGTAGCGCCACACGCTCTCGGCGACGAGAAACCGGACGCTCAAACCCGCGGCGACACGAGCCCTGATGGCCGTCCCGGACACGTCGACGGCCGGTGCATCGAGCCACACGACGTCACCGCCGGGCAGCGCCGCAGCGACCTCGTCGCGGCGCACACCGGGTCGCGGAAGGACGGCGAGTCGGACCCGGTCCAGCACGTCCCCGCTGCGGTGCCACGT
>JAUHVS010000579.1 GCA_030424955.1 bacterium
ACTTCAGCACCCCCAGCCGGGACCTGCGCCTGCTGATCTCGATCCACACGGTGCTCGACTTCGCCGACAGCGTGCGCCGCCGCCCAGCGCGCTTCGGGCTGAGCGCCGCCGAGGCGGCCACCACCGCCGACCAGGTGGCCGCCGCCCGCGACCGCGCCCTCGCTGAGCGCCAGATCAGCTACACCAACAGCGCGAAGGCCCCCACCACGCTGACCCTCGCCACGGTGGTCAGCCGCCGCGCGGATCTGGAGCTCGCGTACAACCCCAACGACTGCGTGGAGCGCCGCTGGGGCGCGCCCGAGGGCAGCCCCGAGGCGGCCACCTGTACCCGCCGGGCGCCGGCGGATCAGCGGCGCAAGATGCTGCGCTACCGCTCGTGGTTTGCCGAGCGCCGCCGCCCGGCGCGCTGAGCCCTGGGCCCCGCTGCCGGGGATCTGGAGTGATCTCGGGCACCTGCGAAATGCCCCGCCAGCCCCGCCCAAAAAACTGGACACCTGATCAGCTGTTCAGTATATTTGGCGATGTGTTCCGGGGCGCCCACCCGCCCCCCGGCGCACGCCGCAGAGACCGATTAAGCCAAGTTGTTTCAATGGGTTGCGTCCGGCTCTGAGCGAGCCGGTGCGCCGCCCGCGTGCCGAGTGACACCCCTGCTCCGGGCGGGTGGGGTCGCGCGGATCACGTGCCGTGCGCCTTCGCCGCGCGCCACCGCCTCGCCCCCCGGGGCGCCGGGGGCCGCGGCCTGCTCTCGACGAGCCGGCGACACCGCCCGTGCCCCGCGCGCCCTGCCCACCCGGGGCCTGCCCGGTGGGGTCCGGGCGTCTGCCGTCTCGATCACCGCGAACCGTTTCGAACAGGATGCCGCCATGATGCTCGACGCCTCTGAAGACTGGTCCGCCTCCGACGCCCACCGCCTCTTCGGCCAGCTCGCCCAGGCCCCTGATCCCGACGCCTTCGGGCTCGACGACGCCGACGACGGCTTCGGCGATCTGCCCATGCCCCTGGGCACCTGGAGCCCCTCGGCCATCCGCCGCACGGCGCGGCTGCTGCTGGCGTGGCAGCGGGCGGGGGATCCCCGCGCCGAGGTCCTCGCGGCGAGCTGCCAGGCGCAGGCCGAGCGCCAGGGCAGCATGTTCGCGCGCAGCGCCATCGTGGCCCTGGTGGACGTGCAGCCCCCGGCCCTCATCGAGGCCATCGCCAGCACCCGCGCGCGGCACCTGGTGGGCTCGCTGGCCAAGGCGGTGTCCTTCGCCCGGGCCGACGACGACGTGCGCATCGCCCTGGCCAACACCGTCGGCGAGCTGGGCGGCGACACCGCCATCGCGCTGCTCGAGGGCTGGGCCCAGCGGCCTGACCTGAGCCCCAGCGTGGCCCACGAGCTGCGCTTCGCCCGCCGGCTCGCCGGGCGCCGGCGGTAGCCCGCCCAGGGCAGGCCCCCCGGAAGCCGGTGGCGTCGATCCGGGCCGATCCGTATGGTGCGCGCCATGCGACGCCTCACCCTGCCCCTGCTGCTGCTGCTCGCCGTCGGCTGCGATGACGACAGCGATCCCTCCCCGGCCCAGGCCGGCGACATGCGCGCCGACGCCACGGCCACCGACGGCAGCCCGGGCGACGGCCCGCTGCCGGAGGACGCCACGCCCCGCGACGCCGGCGCCGATCAGGGCCCGGCGGCGGACGCGGACGTGCCGGCGGACGCCACCCTCGATCAGGGGGCGCTGGACGCCACGCCCGACGGCGCCACGCCGGACGCCGGGCCGCCGGCCGATCTGGGGCTGACGCCGGACGAGGGGCCCCCCGACGCGGATCAGGGGGTGCCCGCCGCCTGTGGTGACTGGGCCGAGCAGCGCGACCTGGCCCTGCTGACCGCGCTCCACGCGCACCTGCACGCCACCTACGCGCCCATCGAGGTGGCCCCGGACCTGGGGGGCAACCCCAACCGCTACACCACCGCCCGCTACCGCATGTTCACCGAGGTGGAGTTCATCGAGCGCGACGGCGTGATGGGCCACGAGGGCATCTACACCGGGCAGTTCTTCCCCGGTGAGGCCGGCGTGGAGCCCGACGACGACGTCATCAACTGCGAGCACACCTGGCCGCGGGCCCGCATGGCCGACCGGGCGACCCTGCTCTACAGCCACCAGCAGAGCGACATCCACCACCTGCTGCCCGCCGTGAACCGCTGCAACAGCCTGCGGGGCTCCTTCCGCTTCGGCGAGCCCGTGCGCGGGCTGGTGCTCGACTGCATGCCCGCCCGCATGGGCCAGGACGCCAACGGCCAGCAGGTGTTTGAGCCCCGCGATGAGCGCAAGGGCGACGTGGCCCGGGTGGTGCTGTACTTCGCCGCGCGCTGGGGCGCCGACATCGTGGACTGGGAAGAAGAGACGCTGAAGCGCTGGCACGCCGAGGATCCCGTCGACGATCGCGAGCGCCACCGCAACGACGTCATCGAGGGCATCCAGGGCAACCGCAACCCCTTCATCGACTGCCCCAATCTGGTGGGCCGCATCGGCGACTTCCAGGCCATCGACAGCCTCGACAGCGACGCGACCCTGCCCGCCCCCTGAGGCGCCCGGCCCCCGCCGAGGGGCTGGCCTCTACCGCCCGCCGAAGGGCCGGTCCGCGCCCCGGGCCGGCAGCCGCGACGGCTGACCCTGCAGCCAGGCGTCCACCCCCCGCGCGGCCTCTCGGCCCTCGCTGATGGCCCACACGATCAGGCTCGCGCCCCGGCGGGCGTCCCCCGCCGCGAACACCCCCGGCACGCTGGTCTGGAAGCTGTCGTCCACGGCGATGGCGCCGCGATCCGTCAGGGCCACCCCCAGCTGCTCGGTGAGCGCGCTGACGTCGGGGCCCACGAAGCCCATGGCGAGCAGCAGCAGGTCGACCTCGAAGGTCTGCTCGCTGCCCTCGATGGGCACGGGCCGGCCGCCCACGATCTCGACCTGGCGGGCGTGGAGCTGCTGCAGCCTGCCCTCCCCCGTCAGCCGCTCGGTGAGCAGCGCGAAGTCCCGCACGCCGCCCTCGGCGTGGCTGCTCGAGGTGCGCAGCACCAGCGGCCACTGGGGCCACGGGTTGTGCGCGTCGCGGGCCTCGGGCGGCGCCGGGAACAGCTCGATCTGGCGCACGCTGGCGGCGCCCTGGCGCAGCGAGGTGCCCAGGCAGTCGCTCCCGGTGTCGCCGCCGCCCAGGATGAGCACCCGCTTGCCCGCGGCGCTGAGGGCCGACGGCTCGCCCGTGCGCACGGCCTCGTTCTGCGCGGTCAGGAAGTCCATGGCCAGGTGCACCCCCGGCAGATCCGCGCCGGGCAGGCCCGCCAGGGTCCGCGGCCGCGCGGCGCCCACGGCCAGCACCACCGCGTCGTGGGTCGCCCGCAGCTCCGCCCAGCTCGGCGCCTCGCCCACGGCGACGCCGGTGCGGAAGCGCACGCCCTCGGCGGTCATGAGATCCACCCGCCGGTCGATGACCCACTTCTCGAGCTTGAAGTCGGGGATGCCCACCCGCAGCAGGCCACCGAGCTGATCGGCCTTCTCGTAGACCGTGACCGTGTGGCCCGCGCGGTTGAGCTGCACGGCCGCCGCCAGCCCCGCCGGGCCCGAGCCCACCACCGCCACCCCCTTGCCCGTGCGCTGGGCCGGCGGCCGCGGCTGCACCCAGCCCTCGGCGAAGGCGCGCTCGATGATCTCCTTCTCGATCTGCTCGATGGTGACGGCGTCGTCGTTGATGTTGAGGGTGCAGGCCGCCTCGCAGGGCGCCGGACACAGCCGCCCGGTGAACTCCGGGAAGTTGTTGGTGCTGTCGAGGGCGTGGAAGGCCTCGGCGAAGCGGCCGCGGGCCACCGCCGCGTTGAAGTCGGGGATGGGGTTGCCCAGCGGGCAGCCCTGGTGACAGAACGGGATGCCGCAGCCCATGCAGCGCCCGGCCTGCTGCGCCAGCCGCCCCGGGGGCATGGGCGCCACGAACTCGTCGGCGTCGGCCAGGCGGTCCGGTACGGGGCGGTGATCGGCGGGCTGCCGCGGCCAGATCAGGAAGGCGTCGTCACGGGTGCTCATCGGGCCACGCCCTCCACGGTCGAGGTGAGGCGCCCATCCGGGGCGGCCGGCACGGGATCGTCGGGGGGGCCCGCCGCCTGCTCGGCCTCGGCCGCCTGCGCCAGGGCCCGCTGGTACTCCACCGGCATCACCTTCACGAACTGCCGCAGGGCGTGGGCCCAGTTGGCGAGCAGCCGCTGGCCGGTGGTGCTGCCCGTGCGGGTGACGTGCTCGGTGATCAGCGCCTTGAGCGCCGCCTCGTCCGCCGACGCGCGCACGGCCTCCAGCGCCACCTGCGCGGGGTTGCACAGGCCCGCGAAGCGCTGCTCGGGGTCGAAGATGTAGGCCACGCCGCCGCTCATGC
>JAUHVS010000580.1 GCA_030424955.1 bacterium
AACACGTCCCACCGCAGCGGGCTGCGGAAGTTGGGCCAGATCAGGTGCGAGTTCGGGATCGGGAACAGCATCCACGCCATCCACACGCGTCCGACGTGGATACCCGGGAAGGTGCCCGCGCAGATGACCGCGAAGATCGTCATCGCTTCGGCGAAGCGGTTGATCGACACACGCCACTTCTGCTTGAACAGACAGAGGATCGCGGAGATCAGCGTGCCAGCGTGGCCGATACCGACCCACCACACGAAGTTCACGATGGCCCAGCCCCAGCCGACGGGGTTGTTGAGCCCCCAGATGCCGGTGCCTTCCCAGATCAGGTAGCCGACCGACCCCAGGAGCATGATCGCGCCGCTGACCGCGATGGCAAAGAAGAGGAACCACGGAGCCGTGGGCCGCTTCTCGACCACCGAGCACACCGTCTCGGTGATTGAACCGAAGGTGTGCCCGCCCTGGACCAGCGGCGGCGGGAAGATGGTGTCTTGCGTCATCTGCGTCGCCATCCCTGTCACCCGACGAGCTGGGGGTTGGGGTTACGGATCTTGCCGAGGAAGGACGTGCGCGGCTTCAAGTTGAGCTCCTTGAGCAGCACGTAGTCCCGGCTCAGCGCCTTGAGCTTGCTGACCTCGCTGTTGGGGTTGTTGATGTCCCCAAAAACGATGGACTGGGTGGGACAGGTCTGCTGACAGGCCACCTTGATGGAGTCGATGATCGTCTGCGCCGTCGCCTTGTCATCGGCCAGCTTCGAGCGTCGCTTGTGCTGGTTGATGCGCTGGACGCAGTACGTGCACTTCTCCATGACACCGCGGAACCGAACCGTCACGTTCGGGTTGCGCTGCATGTGGACCGTCTCGGCCTGGTCCTTGGTGTAGTTGTAGAAGTTGAACCGGCGGACCTTGAACGGGCAGTTGTTGGCGCAGTACCGCGTGCCGATGCAGCGGTTGTACGCCATGTCGTTCGTGCCCTCGGGCCCGTGGGCCGTGGCGGCCACCGGGCAGACGTTCTCGCAGGGCGCCGTCTCACACTGCTGACAGGTCAGCGGCTGGTGCACGACCTGGGGGTCGTTCTCGTCGCCCACGAAGTACCGGTCCATGCGGATCCAGTGCATCTCGCGGCCACGCCGGACCTGGTCCTTGCCCACCGACGGCACGTTGTTCTCGGCCTGACACGCCACCAGACAGGCGTTGCAACCGGTGCAGGTGTTCAGGTCGACCACCATGCCCCACTGCAGGCCCTTGCTGTAGTCGTGATCGCCGTACAGCGACTTCAGCGGCGGGTGGATGACCACCGCGTCGGGCGGCGGCTTGCCGTGCTCGATGAGCCCGGACTTGGCGAACTCCGGCTTGGCCTTGAAGCCCTCGACCGTGGTCTCGCGGACCAGCGGGCGCGCCGGGTAGTCGTAGCCGGGCTCCTGGCTGCCGTAGCGCTGCACGCAGGCCAGCGGGTAGGTGCCCGCCGTCTTGCTGATGCGCGCGCCGCTCTGCCAGCCCGGGTTGGTGTGGCTGCGCAGGGCGTTGGCGTTGAAGCCGATGACGCCCTTGTCGTGGTAGGGCAGGAAGGCGTCGAAGTCGCGTCCATAGCCCAGGGCCACGGCCACGGTGTTGTCGGCCAGCCCGGGCATGATCCACGCGACGGTGTCGACCTCGGCGCCGTTGGCGCCGAAGACCCGCACGCGATCCTCGCTCTCGATCTTCATCCGGGCCGCGGTGGCCGGGCTGATGAGGGCGACGTTGTCCCAGGTGATCTTCGTGAGCGGATCGGGCGCCTCCTGCAACCAGGAGTTGTTGGCGAACCGGCCGTCGAAGAGGTTGGCGTCGGCGAAGAAGATGATCTCGAAGGCGCCGTCGGTCGGGGCCTTGGGGGCCTCGCCGTTGAGCAGATCGCCCACCGCGTTGACGTTCTTGTAGGCCGCGAAGGCCCCAAAGAACGGCGCGTCCATGCGGCCGTCGTGCAGCCAGCGGCGCCACGCCTTGTGGAAGCCCCGCGCGCCATGCGCCGACTTCCAGAAGCCACGCACCACGGCGTGCCCGTCGGGCTTCGCCTCGCCCAGGGCGCGGGCGCACAGCTCGATCTCGCTGTACGCGCCGTGCAGGGGCGCGATGAGGGGCTGCTGGATGCTCGTGGTGCCGTCGGTGAAGTACCGATCGCCCCACGCCTCGAGGAAGTGCGCCCGCGGGATGGCCCAGGTGGCCAGCTTCGCGGTCTCGTCGTAGTAGTCGGCGAGCACGATCCGGGTCGACGCCTTCTTGAAGGCCTTGTCGAAGCCGAGATCGGCCGGCGCGCTGTAGACGGGGTTGGCCCCGAGCACGAGCAGGGTCTTGACCTTGCCCGCGTTCAGCTCGTCGGTGAGCGCCTTGAGGCCCGCCATGTCGCCGGCGTCGCCCTCGCGGACCTTGTCGGGGAAGTAGTACAGGGTGGTGCCCTGCGCCCCGAGGCCCTTGTTCATCGCCGCCACCAGCGCGTGCACCACCGGCGACTGCCGGCGGCCCGCGATGATGAGCGGGCGCCGCGCCACGCCACGGGGGTCGCGCTGCTCGGTGAGGTCGGCCGCCAGGGCGTCCACGAAGGCCTGCGCCTTGGCCGACAGCCCCGCGCCGCGCGCCGCGGTCGCCGCCGCCAGGTCGGCGGGCAGCACGACCTTCTGGGTGCCCTGCAGCTTCGCCGCGAGGGCGAAGGTGAAGGCCTCGATCTCGGCGTTGCTCAGGCGCAGCCGGTGATCGGCGTTGCTGCCCGTGACGCTGTAGAGGTTCTCGACCGCGTACAGGCGGCTGATGGTGTCGCCCGGCTTCGAGACGCGGCGGGTCTTGGCCCACAGCGCCGCGTCGTGCACGGCGTCCCCCTCGCTGCCGAGGAAGTCGGCGTCGAGGGACAGGACCACCGAGGCCTCGTGCAGCCGGTACTGGGGCCGCAGGGCCTCGCCCGGCTTGAGGCTGTCCTTGAAGACCGCCCGCAGGCCGGCCCGCTGGTTGTCGTCGCTGACCGACTCGTAGGTGTACCAGCGCGAGCCCGCGAAGGTCGCCTTGAAGCGGTCCCGCAGGTGCAGCAGCGTCGGCGAGGGCAGATCCTCACAGAGCACGGCCAGGTCGCCGCCCTTGCCGGCCTTGAGGTCCGCGAAGTGGCTCTCGATGAAGGCGCCGACGGCGTCCCAGTCCACCGGGGCCTTGGCCTTGCGCGGCGCCGTCAGGCGGTTGGGGTCGTAGAGGTCGAGGACCATGCCCTGGTGCGTGCCCAGGGTGCCGCCCGCCAGCCCGGTGCTGGGGTGATCGGGGTTGCCCTCGATCTTGGTGGGGCGGCCCTCGTGGCTCTCGACCAGCAGGCCCATGGTGCGGCCGCCGAGGCTCGTGCTCGTGGCGAACCACGCCGGGATGCCCGGCAGGGTGTTCTCGGGCGCGCGGCTGTACGGCAGGATCTTGCTGACGGGACGGCGCACGCAGCCGGAGAGGCTGGCCATGGCCATCGACGCGCCCATCACCCCCAGGAAGTGCCGGCGGGTGGTGCCGTCCATCTCGACGGCCTCCACGTCCTCAGCGAACTCCTTGGCGGCCTCCGCCGCGAAGGCCGGGGTCGCCAAGCGCTCCTCACGGCTCCGCCAGTACTGGCGGCCGTTCTCGTTGTCCATCATCGGTGGCACCCCGAGCAGTGGATCGGCGGGTTGACGTTCTTCTCTTCGGCGAGCTTCTTGCCGAGGGCCAGCTGATCCCCACCCTCGGGCTGGTAGCCCATGGTGGTGACCTCGCTGGTGGGCCGCAGGAACTTCTCGGGCGCGTTGTGGCAGTCGAGGCACCACGCCATGTTCAGCGGCTCGGCCTGACCGACCTCGATCATCTGATCGATGCGGCCGTGGCAGCTCTCGCAGCCGACGCCCACGCTGATGTGCGCGGAGTGGTCGAAGTAGGCGTAGTCCGGCGTCTTGTGGATGCGGATCCACTCGACCGGCTTGTCCTTCGCCCAGCTCTCACGGATCGGCGCCAGCAGCGGGCTGTCGGTGCGGATCTGCGTGTGGCAGTTCATGCAGGTCTGGGTGGGCGGGATCCGCGCGTGGGCGGTGTCCTCCACCCCCGTGTGGCAGTACCGGCAGTCCATCCCCAGGTCCCCGGCGTGCAGCTTGTGGCTGTATGCCACCGGCTGCTTCGGCTGATAGCCGACGTCGGTGAATCGGGGACTGAACCAGTACCAGACCGCGGCGATGACCGCGACGGTGGCCACCGGACCGATCACTCCGAGTACGACCAGCGGCACCTTGTTGTGCCACTTCGGAAACACGAAGTGCTCGGGCTGCGGCTCGGGCGTGCGCTCTTCGTTGCTCATCCTCTGGCAACTCCGTCCGTGCCGTCGGATCTGCGCGCTGACGGGAATGACGCCAGAGACAGGGGTCCGACAAAG
>JAUHVS010000581.1 GCA_030424955.1 bacterium
AAGCGGCGCCTGCCCTCGTACAGCGTGCAGATCGAGGACGTCATCGACGGCCGGCCGGCCCCGAAGAAGTGCTACTTCCTCAAGGTGCCCGCCGGCCGCGAGCAGCAGACCAGCTACCGCAGCGTGATGGCCCGGCGCGGCGCCTACACCTTCGAGGGGCTGCGCATCGGCACCCGGTTCCCCTTTGGCTTCTTCGTGAAGCGCCGCCGGGTGGACGCCCCCGACACCCTGCTGGTGTACCCCGAGATCCTGTCGGTGGCCGCCCTGCCCCTGCCCGCGCAGGACCTGCTGGGCGCCGCGCACCGGCCCAAGCGGGGCCAGGGGCGGGAGTTCCACGGCCTGCGGGCCTGGCGCGCCGGCGACGACGCCCGCGACATCCACTGGACCCGGTCGGCCCGCATCAACCGGCTGGTGCTGCGGGAGTATGAGCACGACGGCGCCCGGCAGGTGGGCCTGTACCTGGCCCGCCACCACGACCCCGCCCAGCCCCTCGACGAGGCCGCCGGCGACCGCCTCGTGACCCTCGCTGCCTCGCTGATGACCCACTTCACGGGCCGCGGCTTCGACGTGTCGCTGGTGGTCGACGGCCAGCCGCTGACCGTGCGCCCCGACGGCCGCGGCCGCCGGCCCGCCCTGCGCGCGCTCGCCGTCGCCCACTTCGACGGCGCCGCCCCGGCGCGGCCGCCGGCCCTCACCCCGGGCATGGCCTGGGTGCTGGTCGCGCCCCCCGGCGCCAGCGCCGCACTGGGCCGCGGCCGCTTCGCCCACGTCTTCGAGGGGGCCTGAGCGTGCGCTTCCTCGCCCTGCACAAGACCGCCAGCTACCTGATGGTGCTCACCAGCCTGCTGGCGCTGGTGGCCCCCGGCGAGCTCAACCCCGTCGTCAGCGTCCTCGCGCTGGCCGGCACCGCCCTGAGCTGGCTCTGGGAGCCCCCCCGGGTCGATCTGACCCGGCTCGAGACGGGCTGGAACCTGCTCACCGTCGCCGTGCTGGTGGGCACCGCCCTCGACATCACCGTCAACGGCAACGTGCTGATGTCGGGCATCCACTTCATCGTGTTCCTGGGCCTCAACAAGCTCTTCAACCGCCGCCAGTCCCGCGACTACCTGCAGCTGTACGTGCTGTCGTTCCTGCAGATGGTGGCGGCCACGGTCATCAACGCCGACCTGGTCTACGGCGCGCTGTTCCTGGCCTACGTGGTCTTCACCACCTGGACGCTGATCCTCTTCCACCTGCGCCGCGAGATGGAGGAGAACTTCCTGCTGAAGTACGCCGACGACGGCAGCGAGGCCCGCCCGGTGCAGGTGCAGCGGGTGCTCAACTCCCGCAAGCTCGTGGGCGGCCGCTTTCTGGGGCTCACCAGCCTGATCTCGCTGGTGGTGTTCCTGGGCGCCATCGCGGTGTTCTTCGCCTTCCCGCGGGTGGGCTTCGGCTTCTTCTTCAAGAAGCAGCGGGCCGGCCTGACCATGGCGGGCTTCAGCGAGCAGGTCGAGCTCGGCCACTTCGGCCGCATCAAAGACGACGCGACCGTCGTGCTGCGGGTGGAGTTCCCCAACGGCGGGCGCAACGACCTCGACCCCTACTGGCGGGGCGTGGCCTTCGACCACTACGACGGTACCCGCTGGACCAAGAGCGTCACGGCCCCCACCTGCCGGGTGTACGCCGGGCGCGACGGCCGCCACCCCCTGGTGGGCACCCCCGTCGTGCGGGGCGAGCGGTGCGTGTTCGTGCCCGCCAAGGCCCCGCCCGTGGGCCGCGAGATCGAGCAGCGCATCTACCTTGAGCCCATGAACAGCAAGGTGCTGTTCGGCCTCACCGCCCTGTCGGCGCTGCGCCTGCCGGGCACCCTGATGGCCCGCATGGGCCGCGGGCCCAGCGTGCGGGTCGATCCCCTGGGCGACGTGTCGTACGCCCAGTTCGACGACCTGGCCTTCCGCTACACGGCCATCAGCCACGCCCCGGCGCTGGCCCCCGACGCCCTCACCCAGCCCCTCGCCGACTATCGGGCGGCGCTGCCCGAGGACGTGCGCGCCCGCTACCTGCAGCTGCCCGACGACCTGTCCCCCGAGATCCGCGCCCTGGCGCAGCGGCTGACCCGGGACGCGCGCACCGTGGGCGAGGCCGTCGACGCCGTGGAGTCCCACCTGCGCAGCCGCTACGGCTACACCCTCGACCTGGGCCGCGACCCCCGCTACCCGCCCCTGGACGACTTCCTGTTCGTGCAGCGCCAGGGCCACTGCGAGTACTTCGCCACCGCGCTGGTGATCCTGCTGCGGGCCTCGGGCATCGCGGCGCGCAACGTCAACGGCTTCCTGGGCGGCACCTGGAACAGCTACGGCCGCTACCTGGCCGTCAGCCAGGGCGACGCCCACAGCTGGGCCGAGGTCTACCTGGGGCCGCAGCAGTGGCAGACCCGGGATCCGACGCCGTCGGGGCCAGGGCGGGGGCTGGGCACAGTGGGCCTGATGACCCGCCTGAGCCAGTACACCGACGCCCTGCGGCTGCGCTGGTACAAGTACATCATCGAGTACGACCTGCAGGCGCAGGTCAGCGCCGTGCAGGGCCTGCGCGACGCGCTCAAGAAGCGGTTCGGGGGCGGCGGCGGGCGGCGGCCGTGGCGCGCCATGCTGCAGGATCTGCTGCAGGGCCTGCTGTGGGCCGCCGGGCTGGCCTTCGCCCTGTGGGCCGCGCGGCGGTTCCGCTGGCGGCGGCTGAGCCACGACCCCGCCCGGCGCCAGGCGGCCATCGCCGACCTCTTCGAGCGGCTGCAGGCCCGCTACGGGCGCCTGGGCTTCACCCGGCGCGACAGCGAGACGCCCGGCGAGTTCCTGGCCCGGCTGCACGCCGGCGACGCGCCGGACGTGGCCGTGGCTGACGAGGTGTGGGGGCTGTACGACGCCGTGCGCTACGGCGGCGCGCCCGCGGACGGTGCGCAGATCCTGGCGCTGCGGCGGGCGGTGCGCGACATCGGCCGCGGCTGAGCCGGGCCCGCCTCAGCGCACGGCGAGGTGCAGCCGCGGCCGGTCGGGCAGCCCGTCCTCCAGGGCCTGCGGCAGCGGCAGGTGGATCCAGCCCTCCCGCACCGCCGCTGCGCGGTCCCCGTCATCCTCGGGCGCCAGCGTCCAGCCCAGGCCGCAGGCCCGCGCGTTGATGGCCGCCACCAGGGCGTCCAGGGCGTCGTCGCGATCGGCCACCGCCGCCCGGTCGGCCTCGCTCAGCACCAGCCACGGCGCGCGGCCCTCGAGCTGCGACAGGATGTGCTGGCGGATCCCCCGCCCCTTCGCGCCCTTGTAGCCCGTGCTGCGAAAGCCCCACTGCTGCAGGGCGCCGGCCGGGTAGGTCTCGAACACCCGCCCGTCGCCGCCGCGGTCGTGCACCTTCAGCCGGGCCAGCAGCCCGCGGCAGCGCAGCGCCGGCACGCCGATGAGATCCGTCGAGACGCTCAGCGGCCAGCGGCCCAGGGTGTGGCGCGTGTACCAGTCGGTGACCCGCCAGCGCAGGGTGTCCCGGCGGGCCGGGCCCCAGTCCGGGGGCGGATCGGCCGGCACGTCCGGCCCCGCCAGCTCCGCCAGGAACGCGGTGGGCCAGCCGAAGGGCGCGTCGATGCCGATCAGATCCACGTCCGCCGCCAGCGCCAGCAGCGTGGCATCGTCGGCGCCCACGAAGAGCCGCTCCACCCGGGCCTTGCCCGCCGACCACCACAGGCGGCAGACGCCGGTGTTGGCCGGATCGCTCGCCAGATCAATGCCCAGGGTTCGCATGGGGGCAGCTTGCCCCCGACGCCCTTGCGGCGCCAGGGCCACCTGGGGCATCTGAGGCCCCATGACCGACGCCACGCCCCCACCCGCCGGCCCCGCGCCCCGCATCGACCCCGCCGACGCCGTGTGGCTGTGGCACCACCCGGCGCCCGCCGGGCCCGCCGACGTGTGCCTGGGCTGGCAGGATCCGCCCCTGGCGGACGTGGCCGAGGCCCGCCGCCTGGCCGCCGCCATCGCCGAGCGCATCGGCGCGGCCCCCACGGTGTTCACCAGCGATCTGCAGCGGGCCCGGCAGGCGGGCCGCGCCCTCGCCCGGCGCCTCGGCGCGCGCCTCGAGGTCACCCGCGCCCTGCGCGACGCCAGCTACGGCAGCTGGGAGGGCCGCACCTGGGCCGAGATCCGCCGCAGCGAGCCCGAGGGCTACGCGCGCTACATGGCCCACTGGGACAGCGCCGCCATGCCCGGCGGCGAGTCCTTCGCGGCCGTGCAGGCCCGGGTCGACCGCTGGTGGACCGGCCTCGGCGAGGCGGGCCCCCCGGGCCCCGTGGTGGTGGTGGCGCACCAGGCGCCCCTGCGAGCCCTGGCCGCGCGCCTGCACGGCTGGACGCCCACCGAGGCCATC
>JAUHVS010000582.1 GCA_030424955.1 bacterium
AGCCCCTGTGCGGTGCCCACCTGGTCACCGAACATGTTGCCCAGCGCGCTCACAGCGTCCGAACCGACGGCCCGATCGCCCGTGCCCCACACCGCGCTCAGCTCACCCTCAAGCTGATTCATCGCAGCGTCAGCGGTGCGGAGCGCCTCCATCTTGGCTTGCTCTCGGGCCAGCTGAATCTCGTCGTTGTCAGCAGGCCCCTCGACGGCGAAGCGCTTGTTGCGATCGTCGGAGTCCTTCTTGCCGAGCTTCCCCTCGTCGCCCTTCGCCTTCTCCGCAGCCTTGCCTTCCTCTTCCTTCATGCCCTTGAACAGGTCCTGCAGCTTCTCCTGCTTCTCCTGCTCAGGCTTCAGGATGAACTCGACGAAACGGTCCGACATGTCGAAGCCGTCCACGTTCAGCGAGTCCGCGTCTTCAGGGATGCTCAAGACGATCAGAAAGAAGAGGCCGTGCAGGATGCCCGCGGTCAGCAGGTACCGCATCAGCTGCCCGTCCAGCGCACCGAGGAGCCCACCGGTCTGAACAGGCGGCGCGGCCACCACCGAGTTCACCAGGAACGTCAGGTGACCGACCTGCACCCGGCATCGAGCCCGGGGAGGCAAGCGCAGCGCGCGCGCCCCGGGGACCTCAGAGCGGGCCAGCTTCCCGCCGGCCGCAAGCTCATCGAGGGTGTAGACCTTCGTGTCGAGCATGACATCGCCGGTGGCACCAGCGGGGATGTTGACGACGATCTCGCCGGACTGGGCGCTCGCGAGGACGAAGGGGTCGGAGCCGAGCACCTGAGGATCAGCGTACTGCGACGCTTGCTCGGACGCCCCGACCGTGTAGGCGCCGGACTCAACGTGCTGCACGTCGAGGACGGTCGACCCCCAGAGGCACATCACCTCCATGGTGCGAACGCCGCCCGAGACCTCTTCCTCTTCATCAAAGAGGGGCACATCGACGGTGACAGGCGCGGCCGGCTCCGCGGACTCCTGACCGGCCACCGCCACGACCACCACCACGTTGCCAAACTGCAACTGGTCGCCCGTGCGGAGGGCCCGCTTGGTCACGCGCTCGCCGTTGACGAACGTCCCCGTCGAGCTGCCCAGGTCAAGCAGCACGACGCCATCGGGTCCATTGACCTCGATGACCGCGTGCATGCGGGAGACCGAGTCGTCATCGAGCCGCAGGTGGGAGGACGACAGCTTGCCGACCTTGATGGTCGGCTCACTGAGGATCTCCGTCCGGACCAGCTGGTCCCCCTGGTAGATGTCGAACTTGACCGGCGTGGTGGTATCCATCGCGCCTTACCCCGTCCCCCGACCGTCTGCCGGTCTCAGATGTCCTCGGCCGACCGAAGCATTTCGGGCACGAAGTTGTCCCGAATGCGAATCAAGCTGCTGTGACGTGCCGATCGGCGCGCGTCCAAGTACTCGCCCTCTGGGCGAACAAAGGACCCCTCAACCACGTCGTCCTCGAAGTCGTACTCCGTGGTCTTCTTGTAGACCACGCCCGGATTGTTCGGATCGACCGTACCGTCGGCCGGTGCGTCCTGTGCCGAGGCCGACGAGGCCACCAGGAACACGGCTGCACCCAGCGCCAAGCCCAACAGGCTCTTCATAACGACTCCTCACAGGTTGATGACGAGTAATCTCAGTATACCTGCGCGCCGCGCCATCACCAACCCACGTGTCCTTCGACCGTGGCCTGCCGACAAAGTTCCCGCGACAGACAAAAAAAAGCCAGACCGTCGTCGCTGGCGTTTGGTGGCAGACTCGTCGGCCTTCAGTTACGCCGCCGGCCAGCCTGCTCATCGGTCGCGGGCGCCCCCCAGCACACTCAAAGGTGGTCCCAGCCACTCTCTGATCAGGCGCAGCGGGCGGCCACCGCATGCCAGGCGAGCGGCTCAAAACCAGCCCTCGCCCATCAGCCGTTGCCGCCGCCTGCCTTCTCTTGTTCCTTCATCATCTCTTCGGCCTCCTTGAGGGCCTGGATCTGAATCTGGCTGGCCTTGATGCGGTTCGTCGTGTCCTGTCGCAGGTCGGCGTCTCGACCGTGGCGAAGCACCTGCTCGTAGGCCTTGATCGCCTCCGGCAGCTTGTTCATGTACTCCTGGTACAGCACCCCCAAGTTGAAGTGCGCCGCCACGCTGTTCGGTGCCAACTCCAGAGCCTTCTTGTAGCCCTGCTCGGCCTCGTCCAGGCGATCCATCCCGCGCGCGGCGACAGCCCGTGAGATCAGGGCGTCAACGTTCTTGGGGCTCAACTCAAGGACATGGTTGAACGCCTTGTAGCTCGACTCATAGTCCCGGTAGTTGAAGGTGATCGAGCCCAGGTTCATCAACGCCGGCACGTAGTCCGGGTCGGCCTTCAGCGCCGCCTCGAAGGAGCGCGCCGCCGACGTCACGTCATCCATCTTCAAGTAGACCAGCCCCAACACGTTGTGCACGGGCGCAGCCTGGGCGTCGATCTGGATGCCGCTCTCACAGACAAGCTTGGCCAACTCATAGCGGCCAAGATCGTAGTAGATGCGCGCCAGCACCTGATAGGCAGAGACGTTCTGGCTGTCCTCTTTGAGCGCGGTCCGCACATGCTTCACCGCCTGCGCGAAGTCCTTCCGCTCCTTCGCCTGAAGCGCCAGGTGCAGGTGAGCTGTCCCGTCGAACCGGTTCAGCTGGATCGCTCGCTGGAACGCCGCGGCGGCGTCGGCAGCGCGCCCCTGGGCGCTGTACAGGCGCCCCAGGTTGGCGAAGCCAGCCCCGTAGTTCTTGCCCTTCTCCGAGGCCCGCTTGAACCAAGCCTCCGCCTCTTCGAGGTTGCCCTTCTCCTCATACATCAGCCCGATGTTGAGGTAGGCCTCCCCGAAATCCGGTGCAGCGTCAACGGCCTCCTTGAGCAGGCTGATCGCGCCATCCAGATCATGCGTGGCCTTCTCGGGCCCATAGGCCTTGACGGCCTGCTCAAAGAGCTCGGCTGCCTCGCGCTTCACCTTGGGCTTCGGCGGCGGCGCAGGCGCGTCGCCCACCTGGTCGACAGATGCACCGCCCTGGCCAACAGGCTGTCCACCCGGCTCAGGCTGCGGGCTCGGCCCACCGCCACACCCCACCAGCAGCGCCGACGTCAGGCCGAGGGCTGCCCACTGGTCTACCCATCGCAGCGTACGACCCAACATCAGCCGTCCTCCTCCTGCTCCTTGAGTTGGGTGATGATGGCCGGTTTGACCTGCATGCCCCCAAAGTTGACCGGCTTGGCCCGCTGCTCAGCGTTGTAGCGGTACTCCCGCGGGTTCAGCTTCGCCAGCTGACGCTCCGAGAGGTCCGACCACTCGTTGAACCACCGAAGCTCCTGCGCCTTCTTGATGCACAGCACGTAGGCCTCGATGGCCTTGCCTTCGGGGATTGCGGCCTTCTCGGCCATCGCGCCCGTGAAGACCTCCTTGCCTTCCTCGGTGAACTTCCCGGGGGCCGGCGCATCGTAGATGTCGTTCGCAGCGGCCTGATACATCTGCCCAATTCGAGCGAGCGCCGCGATCGCCCAGTTGGCCGAGCGGAAGTTGATGACCTCGAGGTAGATGTCGCGGGCCTTGACGATCAGCCGCCCACGGTCACCGATCTTCTTCGTCATCTCCGCCAGGTACTTCTTCACGTTGCGGTAGGCGCGGATGTTCAGCTTCATGCTCGAGAACTCGCGGAAGATGGCCTCGCCCATCTTGAAGCGCGCCTCAGCCACCGCCGCGCGCCCACCCTTCAGCTTCGCCTTCTCGGCATCCGGGAGCGCCTTGAACGCCTCGTACGCTGCCTCATAGGCGCGCTGGGCCTTGTTCTCGTCCTTGCGCTTCATCGACATGTAGGCGTTGCCCAGACGGGTGTACGCCGCCAAGCGCAGGTCGACCGTGCCGACGTTGCCGTAGTCCTTGATGTAGCTCTTGAAGTGACGCTCGACGCGGTCCCAGTCCCCCTGCTTCTCGTACATGGTCCCAAGCGAGAAGTAGACCTCTGCCGCCTTCTCGGGGTCCTTCTTGCCGATCAGCTTCATGTAGGCCTTGGCGTTCTTGACGGCCAGATCGATCTGGCCCAGCCCCTGCCGGAACAGGGCCGCGAACCGGAGCGCCTCCTTGGCCTCTTCACGGTCGGGGAAGTTGGCGGCGTAGAACTCGTACGCCTTCGAAGCCTCAGAGAAGATCGCCAGCGCGTGCATGTTGCCCGCGACCTGATACAGCGCCTTCGGGACCAGCTCGCTCTCGCTGTAGTTGTTGATGAGCGCCAGCTTGGTCTGGATCGACTGCTCGATCATCTTCTCGCGCTCGTAGTTCAGCGCTGCGTTGTAGAGCGCCTTGTCGACGTACTCCGAGGTCTTGAACTGTCGCGCGTAGGACTTGTAGCAGCGCGCCGCCTC
>JAUHVS010000583.1 GCA_030424955.1 bacterium
ACGACCAGCCGGTCGCGCGCCACCTGCAGAACGAGATGCTGGAAGTGGCCGGCTGGCGCAAGGTGCCGGTCGATCCATCCGTGCTCGGACAACTGGCCGAGGACTCACTGCCGGTGATCGAGCAGGTGTTCGTCAATGCCCCGCCCGGCTGGGCCGAGCACGACGTGGAGCGCCGCTGCTTCGTGGCGCGCCGCCTGACCTCGGCCGAGATCCAGGACCTGTTCAACATGACCTGCGGCGGCTGTCACATCGGCGGCTCGCAGGGCGGCTTGTCGCTGATGGATCACGAGACGAACACGGTCGGGGTGGACGCCAACCAGCTGGCGATGCCGCTCGTGGATCCGGGCAACCACATGAACAGCTACCTGTACCTGAAGATGGCCGGCACCCACATGGCGGCCGGCGGCTCGGGGGCTCAGATGCCCTTGGGTCGCGCGCCGTGGAGCGCCGAGGACCTGGCCGGCTACGCCGCCTGGATCGACAGCCTGTAACCGGAAGCTGGGCGGCGCTCCCGTCGTCAGCGGGTCGGCCGCCGGCGCTCTGAGTCGGGCCGGCTCGGCTGGCGCCTGTGTCGGCTGCCTGTCCACCACGCAGGCCAGGCACGGGCAACGGGTGCCGCGCCACCTTTGAAGGGCCCCGGGCTGCGGTTCCCCTGACCGCTTCAGTGTGGCCCCGTTCGCCGGCCGTGCGCCGGGTCCCCCGAGGGCACGAGGGTCAGCTGGACGCCGGGGTCACCCCAGCTCATCCCCGCGAAGCTCGATCAGCGGATCGCCGGCGTCGACCCAGTCGCCCGGCGCCGCGAACTGTCGACCGACGAACCCACCGCCGCCGGCGCGGTGGGGGCGGACGGCGTCCCCCGTGTCGATGAGCGCGACCAGGCTGGTGGTCCCTACGGGACCGAGCGTCGCGATCCAGGTCAGCCGGCCAGCGGCCGAGGCGACCACAACGCGGGTCAGCCCAACCACGCTCGAGAACGCCGGCGCGACCTGCTGATGCAGGCGCTGCTGCTCAATCATCGCGGCCAGCGGCGCGGTGATCTCCTCGACAGGCCCGGACGCTGGGTGCACGCGGCACAGCAGCTGGCCCGCCTTGACGGTGGTGCCGAGGGGCAGCACGTGCTCCACGGTGCCCCCCGCGACCGTCGAGAGGTGGATCACGGGCAGCCCTGCTCGCGCAGGGTGTCCCAGGTCGCCAAGGTGACGAGGGGGCGCTGGACGCAGCGACCAGCGGCGTTGCACAGGCGGGCCGCGAGGTAGCCCTGGGTGGGCGCCGGCTCGGCGCCGCCCGCGGATCGCCAGCGGTCAGCCAGCCCCGCTCGGTCGCCCCGGCCCGCGGCAAACAGCCGGCTCGCGCGGCGGTGGTGGGCCACGAGATCGGCGCCCAGCGGCACGGCCACCTGCGCGGGGGCCTGGGTGGGGCGCGCGGGCGGGGCGCAGGTGCTGGAGCGGGCCGTACAGGCCGAGTTGCTCGCCGGATCGGCGGCGAGGGACACATCGACGAGGCTCGCGCCAGGCTGGTCGCCGGGCGTGCCCGCGCCATGGGCGTCGGCGAGGAGGACCGTGAGGCGGTCCAGGCCGGTCGGGTCCTGACCCTCGACGGACAGGACCAGCTGGGCGTCGTCGGCACACGTGACGGCCGCCGTGAACTCGGGCGTGGCGTCGCCGCCCACACGCTCGAAGGCGCGCCCGGCGCTGGAGTCCGGGCCGGCGTCATCCTCTGGGGCGGGCAGGCGCCACAGGCCGCCGGCCTGCCGGCCGGGCGCGTCTGACTCGACGGGGAACGTGCAGGTCCAGCGGCGCAGCGTCGCGTCCTCGGTGTAGGTGCACGGGGCGCCGTCCGAGAACTGGCCGCTGTCGGGGTCCCAGGTCCAGCGGCCCTCACCGAAGCGCGCCACGAACTCATCGGGCGGCCACAGGCTGGCGGGCTCTTCATAGACCGCTTGGAGCGCGCCCTCGATCTCGCGGGCCTCGGTGGCGGCGTCGGCGGTCGACGGCATGGCGAGCACGCGATCCGCGCGGGGCACCTGCAGCGTGTCGGCCTCGAGGCTGAGGAAGGGCGGGCGTGGGTAGGCCGTCAGCGGGGCACCCCGCAGGGCGGCGAGGGTGGGGGCCAGATCGGTCAGCTCGATGGGAGCGCTACGCAGGGTGCGCGCCGCTGTTGGCTCAAAGCGCCGGCTCGCGACCAGGAGCGCTGCCTCGCCCGCGGCCCCGCTCAGGTTGCCTCGGATACCGTGCGGCACCCGCGCGCCGTCCCGGAACACGGCGCCGGCCGGGAGGATGAGCACGGCGTCCAGGCGCCGCGCGGCGCCGTGCAGGCTGTGGGCCAGTTGGGCCTGCACCCGCGGGCGTCGATAGGCAGGCAGCCCCGCCGCCGCTCGGGGGGACAGCGCTGTGCTGACGGTGTCGTCGTTGCCGCGCAGCGCGTACGCGGCCAAGGCGGGGGGTGTGCTGCGGACGGCGGCCGCGAGCTGTTGAGCGAGGCAGTCGCGCACGACGCGGTCGCTCCGCCGCTGGCCCAGGGGCAACGGTCGCAGGGTGAGGAAGGCCGCAGCCCCCTCCGTCTCCAGGCGCAGGTCGCCGGCCTGGTGGGCGCCCTTGAGGGCCTCGGCGCAGGGCGCGGTGGCCCCGGTCTGCAGCCGCGCCCACAGGCCGTCGCCGTCGTCGACCGCCCCGTCATCCGGGCGGGCCTCGACGCCGCCCGTGCTGAGCAGGATCAGCGTGAGCGCCTCGAAGCCCTCGGGGTGAGCGGCGCGCCAGGTGCGCAGGATGCGCCACAGGTGGCCGTCGATGGTGCGCAGCGCCTGACGCTGGCGCGCCTCCAGGGACTCGTCCGGCGCCTCGCAGCGGCGGGCCGTGTCCAGGCAGCTCTCCACGAGGACCTCGCGGAAGTAGAGGCTGATCAGGTCAGGTGGCGTCCGTCGGCGGATCAGATCGATGGCCGCCGCCCGCACCCCCCGGTCGAAGAGCGGCACGGCCGCGGCCCCGATGCGGTGCGGCAGGATGGCGTTGATGCCCGCGCCGCCGGTGCTGGGGATGAGCCACTCCGCGCCGTCGCCAAACCGGTCGAACACGACCGCCGGGTGACTGTGCCCTGCGAGGCGGCGGTAGACGGTGGGCAGGCGGGTGAGCTGAGTCAGGTGGGGGGGGGCGCCTGGGGTTGGGATCGCGAAGCCGGTGTTGAAGTAGATCCGGCTGGCGTCGCGGGCGCCCAGAAAGTCGAAGCGGCGCAGCCGCCCCGCAGGGCCGGGGACGTTGAGCCGGCTGGCGGGCAGGCCATGGGCGCCTGAGAAGGCCCCGGTCGCGAGGCTCGCAGAGGGCGCCAGCCCCACCGCCGGGGTAGGGGCCTCCGCGCGATCGGCGCGGTGCAGCGCGAAGTCGTCCAGGGCGAGCAGCGCGAGGCCTGAGGGCCAGCCTGGCACGTGATCGGCGTTCGCCAGCTCATCGACGTAGGCGGACAGCACGTCGCGCCTCAGTCCATCAACCACCACCACGAGCACAGGGGCAGGCGGGGGCGCCGGCGGCTCAGCCGCCGCGCGAGGCGGGGCAGGGATCCGCTCGTAGCCGATGGCGGCACAGCCCGACACGGCAGCGGCGCCTGACAGCGCGATCAAGAGGGTCAGCAGCGGGCGCATGGCCGACCTGTACGTCACGGCGCCGTGCTTTGCAACGCGCTCTCCTCGGGGGTGCGCCACAGCGCAAAGTGCAGGCGCTTCGAGCCGACCACCTCCACGGCGGGGAGCCCAGGGACCCACGGCGCGGGCTCGTCATCGGCGAGCTTGAGCAGGAGCCGCCGGCGGCACACAGCGTAGGCCGCTCGCAGGGTGTCGTGGGACACGCGCGGCAGCCTCGGGAGCTTCCGGAACGGCGCGAGGTTCGTGCTCACACCCTCCGCGCCGGCGGGGAACATCGGGTCGAGGTAGACGTGGTCGGCGCTCCGTGGCGGCTGGGCGGCGAACCACTGCCGGTGATCGGCGCAGCACACCGTCAGCCGGCGGGCGGCCTCGGGATCCTCGGCGCGCAGGCCCTCCAGGGTCCACACCACGACGGCTGGTCGGGCCTCGAGGCCCAGCACGTTCGCCCCGGCTCGGGCAAGCATCCGGGCGTCGTGGCCCATGCCCAGGGTGCCGTCCACCACCCGCTCACCGGGGCGCAGATCGAGGACCCGGACCAGGGTGTCGGTGTGCTTGAGGCGCACGCGGCGGTAGGTCATCCCCTGATGCCACAGCGTTGGGTCCGCGCCGGGGACGTGCAGGCGCAAGCCGCCGTGGGTGATCACCAGGCCAGGGCGGTCGGCGGGCAGGGGGCGCCCCCGGATGGGCTCGCCGCCGATCCAGGCCGCCAACGCTTTGACGCGTTCAGGGGCCTTGAGGGTG
>JAUHVS010000584.1 GCA_030424955.1 bacterium
CTGCCGTAGGCGCTGCGGCGCTCCAGGCCGTCGTCCAGGCCGTCGTCGTCGGTGTCGGCGTTGGCGGGATCGGTCTCGCCCTCATCCACCTGGCCGTTGCCGTTGAGGTCCTCCTCGTCGTCGCCCAGCCCGTCGAGATCCGCGTCGCCGGACTCGTCCACGTCGCCCAGGGTGATCTCGCTGACCTCGGCGTCGCAGCGCCGGCAGCCGAAGGCGTCCAGGGTGACCCGATCGGCGTTGACCCAGGTGTCGAACACCAGGGGCACGTCGCGGGTGCGGCCCTCGGCGTCGCGCTCGATGGGCTGCCGCCAGAAGCGGCGGGGGGGATCCTGATCGGCGGGCCAGGCGGTGCCCTCGGGCAGGGTCTCGGCGGGGGCGAAGGCGTCGTCGCCCAGCACGGCCGTCAGCGCGCTGTCATCCCAGTACATGGGCACGGCCACGGGCGGCAGATCCGCGGCGGCCTGGCGCGAGATGAGCAGCCCGCCCTCGTTGCGCTCGATGTCGTACATGGGCACGTGCACCTCGCCGGTGGCGAGCTCGAGGCGCACGGCGTAGGTGCCCGGCGGGACGGGCCGGCCCAGGGCGTCGAGGCCCGAGAAGGGCACCACGTTGCGGCCGCGGGTGGCGCTGCCCGACAGGCTCACGTCCACGCTCGGATCGAAGCTGCCGTCCCCGTTGACGTCGAGCATCACCCGGTAGACGCCGGCGGTCTCGGTGTCGAAGGCGAAGGCGCCCTCGTCCTGCACGCCGTCGCCGTTCGGGCTCAGGGTCGGGGTGCCCGCCTCGTCCTGGAAGGTGAAGTTCGACACCGCCGGGGGGGTGGGCGGCTCGGGCGCCGGATCGGGGAAGCCCAGGTAGACCGGGAAGCGCACATACGCGCGCTGCACGTCGGCCTCGCCGAACTGCGGGCAGCGGCCGTCGGTGGGATCGCCAAACTGGCACCAGGAGCGATCGGGTCGGTCGGTGAGCCCACGGGCGTTGGCGATCAGCGCGTAGCGGAAGCCGCCCAGCTGGGCGAAGTCCACCCGGTAGACGGCGTGCCCGGTGCCCGCGTCGGCCAGCAGGTACACGCTGAAGTCCGCCGACACGTCGAAGCCGTGGGCGTTGACCTGCCAGTGGCGCGAGAACAGCCGGCCGGGGGGCGCGGGCGCGCCGTCGGCGCCCTCGACGTCCACCTCGAACCAGCGGGTGGACAGCCCGTTGTCGGTCAGCGTCTCGGCCTCGCCGGCCAGCTTGATGACCCAGGGCCCCGGGCGGTCGGCGACCCACTCGATGTAGCTGGCCGCCGGCTGCTCGTGGGCGCAGTAGCCCTGGGCCGCGGTGACCGGGAAGGCGTAGGCGCAGCGGCCCTCGCTGCCGGGATCGAGGCGGGCGCCGCTGCTGGCCCAGCAGCCCTGGCCCATCGCGCAGTCGGCCGGGCCGGTGCACACCTCGGCCTCGGGCGGGAACACCAGCACCTCGGCGCCCAGGCGGTCGGGGTCGACGGGGTTGGGCTCGCCGGGGGCGCTGTCCAGCGCGACCTCGCCCACGTCGGGCTCCTGGCGGCCGTCATCGCTGGTGCACACCCGCACGGTCTCGCCCGCCTCGGCGATCATGACCTCGAGCCGGGTGCCGGGCTCGATGCCCTGCACGCCGCCCAGCTGGGGTGAGCCTTCGGGGGTGGCCAGGGCGACAGCCGGCAGGGCCAGCAGGGGCAGGGCGAGGGTGGCCAGGGGCCAGGGCCGGGACATGGGCAGCCTCCGAAGTGGGCGTGACGGCTGCGGCGACCGCCGCGTTGGGCCTATGCTGTGGGCATGAAGCATCACAAGTCTAGCGTGGCGCCCCGTGCGGCGTTGAGCGTGCTGTGGGCGGTGGGTGTGCTGAGCCTCACCGGCTGCATCCCCGAGGTCGATGGCGTGGAGTGCGGGGCCGACCGCCCCTGCGCCGTGGGCGTGTGTCGCATCGGCATCTGTGTCGATGTCGACCGGGTCGCCCCCGACGGCGCGGCGCCTGATGGCGCGCGGCCTGATGGCGCACGGCCCGATGGGCGGATCGCCGATGACGCGACGGTCGATGGCGCGGTGTTGGACGGCGCGGTGCTGGACGGCGCGGCGCTGGACGCTGAGCCCCCCCTGGACGCCCAGATGGATCAAGGCGAGGCCGACGCGGCGTCGGCCTGCGAGCCCGGCGCCACCGAGACCTGTGAGGGCTTGGTGCGAGGGGCCTGCTTCCCCGGCATTCGGCAGTGCATCGGCGGCCAATGGACGGCCTGCGAGGGGGTCGTCGAGCGGGGCGATGAGCGCTGCGACGGCCAGGACGGCGATTGCGATGGGCGCGTGGATGAGGCCGGGTGCCCGGACTGTCGGCCTGGCGAGATGGAGGCCTGTGGCTCGGCCGTGGGCCTCTGCGAGCAGGGCCGGCGGACCTGTGGCGCCGCGGGGGTATGGGGGCGCTGCGAGGGGGCCACGGGGCCGGTGGATGAGGTCTGCGATGGGGAGGACAACGACTGCGACGGCATGACCGATAATGGCGTCGGCCCCGGGGGCGCCTGCAGCGTGGGCGTCGGCGGCTGCGCGCGCGACGGGCTGCTTCGCTGTGTAGCGGGCGAGTTCGAGTGTGGTGCCGTGCCGGGCAGGCCGGAAGCGGAGCGCTGCGACGGGATCGACAACAACTGCGATGGGATCATCGATGAGCCGGGGCCGGACGACGTGCCGGTGTGCGACGACCTGGAACACGGGGCGTCGAGGTGTGAGGCGGCGCGCTGTGTGGCCGACTGCGACGACGGCTGGTACAGCCTGGGGGACGCGGCCGGGCTGTGCGGGCGTGGCTGTGACGTCTCCCCCGAGAGCGACCAGAACATCCTCGCCGAGGCGGACGACTTCCAAGGCGTCCAGCTGCGGGTCGGGGCGCGGTCGGACCGGCTGCTGGTGGCGGCGACCCCCTATGGGTTGGTCGCCCAGATCGGCAACGGCGATCGCTTCTCGCTCCTGCCGCCCCAGGTCATCGCGGGGGTGCCGAGCGCGTCGCTGGACGGCGTGGACCTCGCCGTCGTGGCTCAGGGGGTGGCCGTCCTCGTGCGGGCCCGATCCGGCGACGTGGCGGTGAACCTGCTGGTGCCGTTGGCGCTGGTGCTGGACCCAAACAGCCCCGATGACCCCGTGCAGGTGACCGTGGGGCGGGCGTCGGTCCTGCCCGGGACTCAGCAGGGACCCGGGGCGGTCACCGCCGTCGGCGACGGCCTCCGTGTGCGCTACACCGCGGCAATTGAAGGCGCCGTGCCGCGGGTGATCGACCTCGGCGTGCGCTGGGCCGACCTCAGCGGCGAGCCCTTCAGCCATGACCCGCCCGCAGCGCTCATGGTGAACCCGGTGGTGCTGGCGCCCGGGGTAGCGGCCGGCTCGGCTCGGGTGGTCACCGCTGTGTTGGGCGAGGAGGCCGTCAGCCTCGCCGTCGACGCGGCGGGGCAGGCCGGGGCGATTGGGTCGGACGGGCGCTGGGTCGCGCTCAACCGCCCGGCCGCTGGGCTGGCACCCCTGGCGCTGGTGTCCGTGGACGGCGGCCTGATCGCTGCGGTGTCCGCCGGCAACGAGACCGCGGTGCTGCGGCTGGCCCGGAACGCGGACGGGCTGGTGGTCATGGGCCAGCCGACTCTGATCCAACAGTTCAGCGAGCCACGCGCGTGGGCGCTGCCAGAGGGGCCGCTCCTGCTGGGGACGCTGACGGTGAACGGGGCGGGCGAGCAGCGGCGGGCCTGCGCGCGCGCGGCCCTGGCGCCAGTGAACAACGGCGTCCGCGTGGGCGGGCCGACGGAGTGGCTGGCGGCCAACTGCGTCCGGGCCACGTACATCCCAGGGGGGCCGGGCGCAGGCGATGTGGCCTGGCGGCTGCCAGGCGGCGGCGGCCTGATGGTCGCGCCCGCAACCTGCCAGTAGACCCCGACCGCCGCCCTGCACCGGGGGGGTGAGCGAACCCCAGCGGGTGCGCTAGACTCGCGCCATGCGAAACCCTGCCTTGCTTGTCGTGGCCTGCTGGGCCCTGTGGGCCGTGGGCTGCGTCCCCGGTATCGAAGCGACCGAGTGCACGTCAAACGCCGACTGCCCGGTGCAGCCGGCGACCTGCCGGGTGGGCGTGTGCATCGCCGACACGGCGGATGGTGCGGCCATCGACGCCGGGCCCGTCGACGCGGGCCCGCGGCCTGATGCGGGCGGCGCCGGGGGCCAAGGGGGCACCGGGGGGCTCGGTGGCGCGGGCGGTGTCGGCGGCGCGGGCGGCATCGGCGGCGCGGGCGGTGTCGGCGGCGCGGGCGGAGCCGGCGGCGACGGTGGTGCTGGCGCTGGCGGAGCTGGTGGTGCTGGCGGAGCCGGCGGCATCGGTGGCGCGGGCGG
>JAUHVS010000585.1 GCA_030424955.1 bacterium
AGCGGCGCAGGCGGGCGTACAGCCGGCGGAACTCAGCGGGGCGCTCGCGGGACAGATCCCGGGTCTCGCCGGGGTCGCGCGACAGGTCGTACAGGGTGTGCTCGCCGAAGGTGATGCCCCACTGCAGCTTGTAGGGCCAGTCGATGATGACGCGGCGATCCGAGTGGTTGTGATCGGCCAACATCTCGGAGAACACCGGCCCGTGGGCGGGCGGATCGTCGCCGGCCCAGGGCAGCAGGGACACCCCCGCCAGATCCCGCGACACCGGCGCCCCGGCCAACGCCAGCAGGGTCGGCAGCACGTCGATGAGAGACACCGGGGGGGCCACCACGCGCCCGGGGAGCCCAGGGCCCACCAGCGCCAGCGGCACGTGGATCTGGTCGTCGAACAGGTGCTGGCCGTGGAAGCGGTAGCCGTGCTCGCCGAAGCCCTCGCCGTGATCGCTGTGCACCATCACGTAGGTCCGCGGCCCGAAGGGCGCGGCCTCCAGCCGGGCGAGCAGGCGCGCAAGCTGCTGATCTGTATAGCGGATCTCTTCATCGTAGCGGTCGACGTCGCGGTCGCCGAGGGCCTGATCGGCGTGGTCCTTGTAGGCGAAGTGCGGATCGAACAGGTGCACCCACAGGAAGAACGGGGTGGGGGCCGGGTTGGCGGCGCGGGCGTCGAGCCAGGCGAGGGCCTTGTCGACGATGTCTGCGCCGGTGATGCGGAACGCGATCTTGCGGTCCAGGTCTTCGACCAAGCTGAGGTCCCAGGTATCGAAGCCCTGGTGCATCCCGTAGACCCGCTTGAAGAAGTTGTGGGCGGGCAGGCCCACGGTCTCGTAGCCGGCGGCCTTGAGGCGCTCCGCCAGCAGCCGGTTGCCGGGGCGCACGCGGGCCCAGTGGTGGTGGCTGCGGATCACCTCGCTGGTGTACTTGCCCGCGAACATCGATGGCAGGCTGGCCTTGGTCTGCGGGCCTTGGGCGTAGGCGCGCTCAAAGCGCAGCCCACGGGCCGCCCAGGCGTCCAGGGTGGGGGTGATGTCGCGAGGGTAGCCCCACGCGCCGACGTGATCGGCCCGCAGGGTGTCGATGGTGATCAGCACCAGGTTCGGGCGCTCCACCAGCGAGAGGCTGGCGGGCCGGGGCCGCGCGGGGGGGCGGGCGCGCCGCTGGCGGCCGGGGCTGTCGCCCCCGAAGCAGTCGTCGTCCAGCCCGTTGCGGGGGATCTCGCGGGCGCCGGGGTAGACCGAGGCGCGGGTGTCGTCGCAGTCGCCGCCGCCCAGCAGGCCGGCGTAGCCGTCGCCATCGCCGTCGAACAGGGGGTGGGCCAGGTCCAGCACGCGCCGGAACACCAGCGAGTCGTCGAGCAGCGCGCTGCGCACCGCGGGCTGGTCATCGAAGCGCGCCACCAGATCCACCACGCCGACGGCGGCGACGGCGCCGGTGAGCAGGGCCAGCCGCGGGACCCACGGCCACCGTCGGCGCCACGCCAGCCGCGCGGCCGTCGCCCACAGCAAGGGAAAGGCCGCGAGGAACACCGGTGGCCAGCGCCCGATCCGCTGCGCCAGGGCGGCGTCGCCCGCGATCCGGGCGACCAGGGCCGCCACCAGGCCAACGAGCACCAGCAGGGCCAGCGGCCCCGCCACGGCCCGGCCGATCCGGCGGTCCAGATCAGCGAAGGTGCGCCGCAGCAGCCTCGCAAGCGCGGTCGCGGTCAGCCATGCGGGCCAAAGCGCGATCATCACCGCGAGGGCGGCCACCGGGGCGCCCTCGCCGGCGGCCCGCGCGAGGGCGCCGGTGCCGGCCACCACTGCGACGAAGCCGCCCAGGGACCAGAGCCCGGCGAGGGCGTCGGCGAGGGGATCGGCCCGGGCCTCGCCCGCCGGCCGCGTACGCGCCCAGATCGCGGCCAGCCCTCCCGCCGCACAGGCGACCGTCAGGCCTGTCAGCAGCAGCGGCGCGGCCGCGTACGCCGCGACCAGCAGGCGCAGCCCGGGGGACAGCGGCCCCAGGGGGCTCAGGCCCGTCGCGGTGCCCTCCACCAGGGCGAGGGCCCAGGTCGCGAGCAGGGCGCCAGTGAAGAGAGCGGGGGCCACAGGCTCCTCGGGGCAGGCGGCAGTCGGCGGGCGGGCGAGGCCCTGTTATACTCCGCGACCCCAACCGGCGGGAGTGACCGTGGGTCGATCGACTCGAATCGCCTTGGACGCCGCGGTCGCGGTGGGCGTTGTCTATCTGGTGGTCTTCGTCTTCATCGGCCTCAGCCGGGCGACGTGGGGCTTCGAGATCGAGTGGATGGAGGGGGGCATGCTCACCCACGCCGCCCGCCTGCTCGACGGCCAGCCCATCTACGCGCAGCCCAGCGCGGACTTCGTGCCCTTCTTCTATACCCCCGGCTACCCCGCGCTGCTGGCGGCGCTGGCCAAGCTCACCGGCGGGCTCACCTTCGGGCTGGCCCGCGGCGTGTCGCTGGTGTCGACGGGCGTGGCCTTCGCGCTGCTCTTCCGCTTGGGCCAGCGAGAGGCCGGCTGGCGGTACGGGGCCCTGGCCGTGGGGATCTACGCGGCGCTCTTTCGCACCAACGGGGCCTTCTACGACCTCGCGCGGCCCGACGCCTTCTTCATGGCGGTGCTCATCGGCGCGGTCTACGTGGCGTGGACCCGCCCGGCGGTCTGGGGGGCGGCCCTCGCCGGGGCGCTCTTCGCCCTGGGGTTCTTCACCAAGCAGACCGTGAGCGTGTTCGTACCGGCGACGGCGCTCGGGCTGTTCCTGTGGCGGGGCTGGCGGCCGGCGGTGGCGCTGACGGTGACGGCCTTTGGCCTGGGCGCGGTGGGGGTCTGGGCGCTGGACCGCGCCCACGACGGCTGGTTCTGGACCTACATCTTCCAGGGGCACCAGGGGCACCTGTTCTACTGGAAGAACATCCTCATGGAGTACTGGCGCGACGTGCTGTTCCTGGCGCCCGCGCTGCTCCTGGTGCCGCTGCTGTGGTTCGGCCACCGCGTCCCGGTGCGCATCCTGTCCATCGCCCTGGCGGCGCACTGGACCTACGCCTTCGTCTTCCGCGCGCGCACGCTCAACTACGTGCCGCACATGTACTACCGCGAGCTGTGGTACGAGGCGCCGCGCTGGCAGATCCTGGTGCCGCCGCTGCTCATCGCGCTGCTGCTCGGGCTACACCGGTGGCGCAACCCGGTGGGCCGCATCACCGTGCGCACCCACCCGTTCTGGCTGCTGATGTACATCGCGGGCGTCGGGGCGAGTGGCCTGAACCACAGCACCCAGTGGGCCTACAGCAACTGCTTCATGCTCGTGTCGGCCTTTGGCGCGCTGCTCATCGCCCTGGCCACCCGCGACCTCATCGAGGGCACGGCCGAGGGGCCGGCGCCCCGGTGGGCGGGGCTGGTGCCAGTGGCGCTCCTGGTGCAGTTCGGCGCGTGGGCCTACTCGCCCACGGCGCAGATCCCCGACGCCAACGACGCCCAGGCGCTCGCGCAGCTGCACGGGCGGCTGGCCGAGATCGACGGGCCGGTGTTCATGCCGGCTCACCCCTTCACCGCCTGGCAGCGCGATGGCCGCGTGCACACGCACCAGATGGGCATCCAAGACGTCGCGTTCATGAAGGGCGGCGTGTCGGATCTGCCTGGCCGGCTGCGCGACGGGGGCTGGGCGGCGGTGGTGGTGGACGAGCACAACCGGGTCCCGGGGCTCGTGGGCCCCTACTACCTGGGGGAGCGCTTCGCCTGGCCGACGCCCACGGCGCTGCGCACCCGCACGGGCTTCCTGGTGCGGCCCGCTGAGCTCTGGCTGCGCCAGGATCCTCAGCCGCGCCTGCTGGGGGCGGCGGTGACGGCCAACTTCGAGGCGGGTGACTGGGCCGGCTGGACGCCGACCGGGGACGCCTTCGGATCGGCGCCGAGCACCCGCGCGGTGCGCGGGCGCCAGGGCCAGCGGCTGGCCGAGGCGGCTCGGGCCGGGCGCGGTACGCTGATCAGCCAGCCCGTCCCTGCCAAGACCCGCGCGCTCAGCCTGCTCATTGGGGGCAAGGGCGGCCGCGCCGGGGTACGAATCCGCCAGGGCGATCGGGTGGTGGCCCAGTGGCCGCACCGCTCTGCCCGGGGCGAGCTGACCCGGGTGCGGCTGGCGCTCCCGGCGACGGCGGTGGGCCAGCCGGTCACCGACCGCGACGGCGCCGATGCGGACGTGAAGGACACCAACAGCACGGTCCACTCGGTCTTCGACGCCACGTGGGCGCTGATGGACCCGAGCGATCGGTCGATCGACAACGCTGGATCCCTGTCGTCCCGCGCCGACGACGTGTCCACGTACTACTACGACCGGTTCCGCAGCGGGGCCGGGGACATCCTGCTCGGCGGCGTCG
>JAUHVS010000586.1 GCA_030424955.1 bacterium
GGCCCTCTCCCACTTGGGTTGTGCACTTATACCGTATGCCATGGAGTGCATTGCAACATTTTGCTCGACGGGCGGCTCGACCGTGGGCTCGCCGGGGGGCTCAGGCGCCGGCGCGGCGGGCAGCGCGGCCCGCGCGGGCGCTGGGGCCACCTGGATCTCGGGGGTGTCGAGGGCGGCCGCGCCCGCCGCGAGGGCCACCACGGTCGGTGGCGGCTCGGCGCTCGGGCGCGGGGTGGCGGCCGAGGCGGCCAGGCCGACGAGCGCGCCGAAGAGCATCACCAGCGTTCCGCCCGCGAAGGCGACGTTCCGCGCGCCATAGCGGTGGACGAGGGCGTCGATCTGGGGGGGCAGGGGGTGGATACAGACCTCCGAGGACGCTGAGCACAGGCACACGACGTGCGGTCGTGTAGGCAGAGGTAGGTATAGTGCCCCCTACGCGCCCTGTCGACCCCTGTGCGTCGGCGGCCCGACGGCCCCGGGGCTCAGCCCACGCGCTCGAGGACGGCGGCCGCGCCCAGGCCGCCCGCGGCGCAGATGCCCAGCACCGCGTGCTGCTTGTCGGACAGCACCAGCTCGTTGGCCATGGTGGTCACCATGCGGGCGCCGGTGGCGCCGAAGGGGTGCCCGATGGCCAGCGAGCCGCCGTGCACGTTCAGGCGGGCGGGGTCGACCTCACCCACGGCGGCGTCGCGCCCCAGGCGGGCCTGGGCGAAGGCGTCGCTGCGGAGCATGGCGAGCACGCTGAGCACCTGGGCCGCGAAGGCCTCGTGCATGTCCACCAGGTCGACGTCGGCGAGCGCCAGGCCGGCCCGCTCCAGGGCCTTGGGCATGGCCAGGGCCGGGCCCATGAGGAGCTGGTCGGCCGGATCGACGCCCACGTAGGCCCACGAGCGGAAGGCGGCCTTCGGCGTGAAGCCCAGGGCCTTCGCGGCGCCCTCCTCCATCAGCAGCACCGCCGCGGCGCCGTCGGTGAGCGGGCTGGAGTTGCCGGCGGTGAGGGTGCCGCCCTTGGCGAAGACCGGGCGCAGCCGGGCGAGCTTCTCGGCGCTGGTGTCGGCGCGGATCAGGCCGTCGGCGTACACGCTGTTGCCCGACGGGGTCTGCACGGGGGCGATCTCGTCGTCGAAGCGGCCCGACGCCACCGCGGCGGCCGCGCGGTGGTGGGACTGCACGGTGAACGCGTCCTGCGCCTCGCGGCTGATGTCGTTGCGGGTCGCCATGCGCTCGCAGGCCTGGCCCATCACCTCGCCGGTGGTGCGCTCGGCGATCTTGGGGATCCGCGGGATCAGGGACGTGAAGGGGGCGAGCTGGGCGACCACCTGCAGGTAGTCCATCGGGCCGGCCTTGCCGCCCATGAGCACGGGGCCGGCGGTGCGCACGACCTCCTGCGGGAGCTTGAGCTCGGCGTTGCTGGTGCTGTCGCTGCCGCCGGCGATGATGACGTCGCTGTCGCCGCGCTCGATGGCCGCGACGGCGTCGGTGATGGCCTGCAGGCCGCTGGCGCAGGCGCGGGTCACCGTGCGGGCCTCGACGCTGAAGGGCAGCCGCAGGTCGAGGGCGATCTCGCGGCCCACGTTCGGCGACGCGCCGGGCAGGATGACCCCGCCCCACACGATGCTGTCGATGGCGGCGCGGGGCACGGGGTAGCGCTCGAGCAGCGCCTTCACGGCGGCCGCGCCCAGGTCGATGGTGTCGAGGGCCAGGAACTGGGTGAAGGCCTTCACGAAGGGGGTGCGCACGCCGCCGACGATGACGGCGCGGCGGGGCTTGGCGGTGGAACGTCGGCGCGTGGCCATGGGAGCTCTCCTCGGAGGGGGTGGGGGGCGGATCAGGCGCCGATGAACATGCCGCCGCAGGCGCGGATGACCTGGCCGGTGAGCCCGGTGCTGTGGGGGGTGGCGAGGTAGGTGATCAGCTCGCCGACGTCGCGGGGCAGCCCGCCCTGGCCCAGGGCCGACAGGCGCCGGCCGACCTCGCGGGTGACGGCCGGGATGGCGGCGGTGAGCCGGGTCTCGATGAAGCCGGGGGCCACGGCGTTGACGGCGATGTTGCGCTCGGCGGCGGCCTTGGCCAGGGCGGCGACGTAGCCCACGAGGCCCGCCTTGCTCGCGGCGTAGTTGGTCTGGCCGACGTTGCCGGCGATGCCGGCGACGCTGGAGAGGCACACGATGCGGCCGCCCTCGGCGAGGGGGCCGGCCAGCAGCGCGGCGTCGATGTCGACCACGGCGCCCAGGTTGACGGCCACGGCCTGGTCCCACTGGGCCTCGGACATGCGCGCGAGGGTCTTGTCGCGGGTGATGCCCGCGTTGTGGATCACCGCGTCCAGCCGGCCGCCGTGGTGGGCGTTGAGGTGGGCGACGATGGCCTCGGGCGCGTCATCGGCGGTGATGTCCACCGCCAGGACCGTGCCGCCGATGGCGCGGGCCACGGCGCCGAGCGGGCCCTCGTCGCCGGGGCGATCCAGGCAGATGACGTGGGCGCCCTCGGCCGCCAGCAGCTCGGCGGTGGCCGCGCCGATGCCGCGGGCCGCGCCGGTGAGCAGCACCGTCTGCCCGGCGAGGGGCTGGGTCCAGCCCGTGGTCGCCGGGGCGTCGACGGTGGCCGACAGCCGCCAGGGCTGGCCGCTCAGGAACGCCGCGCGATCGCTCAACAAGAAGCGCAGGAGCGCCGGGAGCCGCGGCTCGGCGCCGGCGCCCACCGACACGACGTGGGCGGTGGCGCCCTTGCGGCCGATCTCCTTGGCGAGGCTGCGCACGAAGCCCTCGAGGGCGGCCATGGCGGCGGCGGCGGCGGGGGTGTCGGCCTCGCCGGCGGGGCGGCCGATGACGATGATCCGGCCGCAGCGGCCCAGGGCGGGCAGCCAGGGGTGGAACAGGTCGTACAGCGCGCGCAGGCCGGCGGGATCCCGCAGGCCGGTGGCGTCGAACACGAGCCCGTGGGCGGTGAGATCGGCGTCGGGCGCGGCGTCCGGGGCGTGCAGCGTGACCGGGCGGCTCCAGGCCTCGGCGGCGGCGGTCCACGGCGCGGCCAGCGCCTCGCCGACGACGTGTGGGGTGGCGCCGGCCTCGGCGAGGGTGCGGGCGAGCACGTCGGTGAGCTGGCCACCGGGGGCGCCGGCGGCGACCACCACGCGGCCCTCCAGCGGGCGATCAACCCGCGGCCCCTTGGGGCGGCGGAGCGCCTGGGGGGTGGGCAGCGGCAGGCCGAGCTGCTTGACGGCCTGGCGGAACCAGGGTCGGGCGCTGAGATCGACGAGCAGGTCACTCATGGGAGCCTCCGGTCAGTCGCGGGCGTGGAAGGTGCCGGTGAGGTAGGCCGCGCCGCCGGCCGCGCTGCCGACGAAGAGCTGGTCGCCGCGCACATACACGCCGACCCGGGCGGGCAGGACCACCGGCCGCGTGAACCGCACATCGGCCACGGCCAGCCGCCGGGTGTCGCCCGCCCACAGGGTGCGGTTCAGCGCCTCGAGGGCGCGGGCGAGGGTGCCAAAGCCGTGCTGAATCGGGCGCTTGAAGCCGGCGGCGCGGGCGTAGGGCGCGATCCAGTGCACCGGGTTGATGTCGCCGGTGAGGCAGGCGAAGCGCAGGCCGTCGTCGGCGCGGAACCGCAGCCACGCGATCTCCCGGGCGTCGACAGGCACCGTGGGCTTGGGGCGGCGCGCGGGGCGGTCGCCGGTGGGCCGGGCCAGGGGGATGAACACCCGCAGATCGGCCGTCTGGAGCGGCGTGCCGTCGGTCAGCCGGGTCTCGAGGCGCTGGGTGAGGATCGCCCGCTGGCCGTCGTCATCCACCGCGTGCAGGTGCGCGCTCAGCGCCAACGGGGCGTCGGCCGGGATGTCGCCATGGACGGTGAGCCGGCAGCCGCCGTTGAGGGCCTTCGCGAGCGGGTAGTTCAGGCCGGCCAGCGTCTGGTTGAGCAGGCCAAAGCCCCACTGCGGGAACAGGTGGGGCGGCACGCGGCCCCGCCAGGCGCGGGGATCGCCGCCGGCCCAGCGCACATAGTCGGCGACCAGGGCCGCGGGCCGGGGGGGCACGGTGGCCGTGACGACGGGGCCGGGGGCCTCGACGGCGGCGTCGCTGGGGCGCACCCGCTGGCGGAGCGCGGCCCAGGCCAGGCTGCCCATGCCCGCGATGACGGGACCCTGGTGCACAAGATGTCGGAGGGGGTGCGACATGACAGGGGCCCCGCGCGTCGGTTCAGGTGGCCGCAGTCTCGGCGTTGTAACGCAGCGCGTCAACGGCTGGGCGGCGGGCCGCCCGCTCGACGCGCAGCGCGGTGGCCCGAGGCCTGCGGTCGTTGGTCATGCCGGTTGAAAACCACTATCGTCGCGACCAGCGAGCGACGGCTGAAGGAGCGAGC
>JAUHVS010000587.1 GCA_030424955.1 bacterium
CGATCTGTCGAAGGTGCTGTTCGTGGTGACGGCCAACTACCTCCACGACATCCCGAAGCCCCTGCTGGATCGCCTCGAGGTCATCTCGCTGGAGGGCTACACCGAGACCGAGAAGCTCCAGATCGCGCGGCGTCACCTGATCCCCAAGGTGGTGCGCGAGCACGGCCTCGCCGACACCCCCCCGAGCATCGGCGATGACGCCGTGCGGGGCATCGTGCAGCGCTGGACCCGCGAGGCGGGCGTACGCTCGCTCCAGCGCGCCCTCGAGAAGCTGTGCCGCAAGGTCGCCCGCGCGCAGGTTGAGTCGGGGGAGGCGCTGGCGATCCCGGTGGGGGACGCCGAGATCGCGACCTACCTTGGCCCGCCCCGCTATGCCCACGACGAGGGGGTGCAGGGCGAAGCGGTCGGGGCCGTCAACGGCCTGGCGTGGACGGCCAGCGGCGGTGAGATCCTGGTCATCGAGGCTTTGAAGATGCCCGGGAAGGGCAAGCTGATCCTCACGGGCAAGCTGGGTGAGGTGATGAAGGAGTCGGTCCAGGCGGCCTACTCCTTCACCCGCTCGCGGGCGACCGCCCTCGGGCTCGACGCTGCCGATCTCGACACCATCGATCTGCACGTGCACTTCCCGGCGGGTGCGGTCCCCAAGGACGGCCCCTCCGCGGGCGTCACCGTGACCCTGGCGCTCGCCTCGCTGCTCTCGGGCCGGGCGGTCCGGCAGGGGCTGGCCATGACGGGGGAGGTGACCCTGCGTGGCAAGGTGCTGCCGGTGGGCGGCATCAAGGGCAAGGTGCTCGCTGCCTACCGCGCGGGGATCCAGCACGTCTTGCTGCCGAAGGACAACGAGAAGGACCTCGTCAACGTGCCGGACGAGGTGCACGCGGCCATCGAGTTCCACGTCATCGAGCATGTGGACGAGCTGCTGGCGTTCGCCTTGCTGCCTGTGGCGGGCTCACAGGCGCCGAGCTGACGCCCGCCCTGCTGCCAACTATGGCCGGCTCAGAGGCGCCGAGCTGACGCCCGCCTGGACGCCGCCGAGCGCCGCACGCCTCGCCAGCAGTCGCGGCGCTGGCCGCTACTGGGTCGGCTTCATCTTGCCCTGCGAGACTTCCATCAAAAACAGCGCCTGCACCGCGTCGCGCTGATCGAAGTGCAGCCCGGCCGAGTAGCCATCCACATACGGCGTGGTGGCGAGGGCGGCGGCCACACCGTCGTCCGAGCCCGCCCGACCCCGCGCCGCGACCACAGCCTGCACCGCGTCCGCCATGAGGGCGTCGAACACGTTCGGCGCCCGGCCGAGGGCGCCCGACACGCGGGCGTCCAGCTGCGCCCCTCGCGCCGTCTCCACCGCGAAGGGGACGGGGATCAGGGCGCCCTCAACGTAGCGGCCCCCCTGCCGGATCAACCGCTCGTCGTACCACTCGGGGGGACCGATCACGACCACCTGCCGCGCGTCCGGGGCCTTCTCGAAGCGCTTGCCGGCGCGCTTGATGAACACCTTCGCTGCGGCCAGGTGGCTCAGCAGCTCGGCCGCCGTGCTCGGGTCCACAGGGATGAAGAACACGTCCGCCTTGAGCCCCCGCGCGCGCTTCGCGATCGAGGCGAAGTTCACGGGCTTCGCCTTCGACCACGTGACGTCCCCTGCGAAGGTGCCGCCGCCAGCCTGCCACGCCTGGCGAAACCAAGAGGCGAGGGTCGTGCCATAGCCGTCGTCGGCGTGAATCACGGCGGCGCGCTTGGCCCCCCGCGCGATGGCGGCGCCGGCCGCCGTGCGCGCCACGAGCAGCGGCGTGTGCAGCCCACGCCAGGTGGGCCCCTTGGTCGTCACGGCGGCGTCGCTCAGGGTCAGCATCACGAGGGGCAGGCCGTGCCGGGCCGCCGCCGCGGCGGCCGCGCCTGCGGTGGCGCCGTCGAACACGCCCACCACGCCGACTGCGTCTGCGGCCGCGAGCGCGTCGATGGCGGCGGTGGCCGCCTGGGGGTCGCCGCCATCGTGCACGGGCACATCCGGCGTCCCGTCCGGCCGATCCTCACCCCCGAAGAGCACCCGCGCGGTCTCCGCCAGCCGCTCGCCGAGCCGCCGGGAGCGGCCCGAGAGGGGCAGCACCAGGCCGACCCGGGGGCCTGGCTTCGGCGCGACCACCGCGGAGCCGTCGGTGCTGGAGGGCTGCGGATCGCCGCTGGCGAGGGCGATGAGATCGGGTCGAGACTCCGCGGCGGCGCGCTGCGCGAGCTGTGCTCGAAGTACGCTGCCGAGTGGCCCGCTGCCCTCGCTGCGGACCGCAGCCGCCAGGTCGTCGATGGGCGCGGCCTTGGCCACGTCAGACGCCTGCTCGGCGTACGTCGCGCGCTGTGCAGGTTCGCTCGACGCTGCCGCCGACAGGGTCACCAGCGTCTGCTCCGTCTTGGCGCACGTCGCCAGGGCGGCGGTGGCGCGCACCTTCAGGGCGTCACTGACCTGGTCGAGGCGCCGCTGGATGCGGGGCGCGACGCCCTCGCAGCGCCCGGCCTCGGCCCACAGGGCGGCGCCCTCGACATCGGCGAGCACCGCGAGGTCTGGTGAGATGTCGTCGCGGGTGGCCAAGGTCATCAGGGCGGCGCCGCCGCGGGCCTTGTCGCGCTGCCCGTCGATGCGGGCCAGGTAGTAGCGCACGTGGCCGTTCAAGGGCGTCCCGCGGGATCGCAACAGCAGGGCTTCAAACTGCCGCCGCGCGGCCGCGTAGCGGCCAGCATCGTAGGCCCCCACGGCGCGATCATACGCGACCTGGTCGGGCGCGCCGGACACGGTGTTGGGACGGGTGGACGTCACTGTGGTCCGTGACCCACACCCGGCCAGCGCCGTCCAAAGGGCCAACAAGAAGAGGCGTCTCATTGGCCTTAAGTCGCATGGGCCCTGCGCACACGCAAGGGCTGCGCGCCCCGCCTTGACCCCCCGGATCCGCGTGGTGTAGACCCGAAGTGGCCCCGTCCGGGGCCGCGCCAGCCCATTGGGCCTTGAGGGGATTGATGCTCGTCTGCCGACACTGTGGTTGGGAGAACCCCGACGAAGCCGCGTTCTGCACCAACTGCGGCCGCGCCTTGGCTCGGCAGCGGACGGTGGACCTGCGCCCGCCCGAGCCGACCCTGCCAGGCGCTGGGGGCAGCAGCGCCGAGGGCGCTCCGCCCGGCCTGCCCAAGCTCAAGGCGCCGCCAGAGCCGCGCCGTACGATGCCGACGCTGCTCGACTTCAGCATGCCCAACGAGATGCTCGCCGAGATGGCGCGCATGCGCGGCGGCGCGACGGCGGTGTCCAGCGTCAGCTTCAACGACGATCCTCGTGCCGCGCAGCCGCCAGCTGATCCCTTCGACGACGCCGAGGACGACCTGCCGCTCACGCCGCAGGCCACGGTGGCGGACAGCGAAGCGCCTTCAGCCGAGGACGCCGTGCCTGAGGGGGTGGCCGACGTCATCCCCGCAGAGCTGCTCGCCACGGTGGCCGGGTTGCCCGTCACGACGCTCCCGCACCTCGATGAGCGGGGCCCCTCGACCTTGGGCGACGCGGCCCCCGCGGACGAGGTGCCAGCAGAGCGCGACGCACCGGGGGTGCGGCCCGAACGGCTGCCAGCGTTGGCAGACGCCCCGAGTGACGCCCTCAGCGGGCCCGGCACGATCGTCGAGCTTCCGCCCGTCATGCTGGTGACCGAGCCGCCAGTCCCCACGCCACCGCCGATCCCGGCCGGCGAGCCGGCGGGTGAGGACGACGCCGTCGGGCTGGTGCCGCCGGAGGGGCCCCAAGCCGCGCCCCCCGCTCAACCCACCGCGCGGGGGGTGGCGTCGAGTCCCCCGGCTGGCCGGGCCCCGGTGACAGCGCCTTTTCCGCCGCCGAGTCCGGGCAGCCCGCCGATGATGCGCCTGAGCGACAAGGCGCCCATCGTGCTGCTCACCAACCCTATCTCGGAACCAGAGGCCGAGCCCGTCGACGCGCCGCCTCTGGCGCGGCCGCCGCGGGTGTCATCGGCGCCGCCGCCTGCGGTCACCGGGGCGCCGCCCGTCGCCACCGCCACGGCCGACGACCGGCCGCTTCCGGGGACCGATCGTGTCGTCCTGGCCGACGAGATCGCGATCCGGTCCCGCCCGCCGCGGCCCCTGTCCGCAGAGCCAGAGGCGGCCCTGCCGCCGAACGAGCCGGTGGGGGTCGACGCCGACGATGCCCTCCCGAAGGCCGTTGCGCTGAGTGACATCGCGCGCGCGCTACGGGCCGAGGCAGCCACGACCGACAGCGAGCCGCCGTCGCCGGTGGCGGGACGCGCGACCCTCTCGGACCGCGCGCACGCGCCCTTGGTCGCGCCGACCGACGGC
>JAUHVS010000588.1 GCA_030424955.1 bacterium
CCACCCGCTCGCCCGGCTGGACGCCCAGGGCCTGCAGGCTGCCCGCCACGGCCTGCGCGCGCTGGTGCACGTCGGCCCACGACAGCCAGGTGGGCTGCCCCTTGCGGTCCAAAAACCGCAGCCCCGCCGCGGGCGCCTCGGTGGCAGCCTGCAGCGCCTCGTTCAGGCTGCCGAACCTCACGACAGGCGGTCCCGCAGGACGTCCATCAGGTCGCCGACGGTCTCGATGCCCACCTCGTCGCCCTCCTCGATGTTGATGTCGAAGTGGTTCTCGAGCTCCATCACCAGGGTCAGCAGCCGCACCGAGTCCAGGGCCAGCGCGGCCGTCAGATCGGTGTCGGGGGCCAGCACCCCCTCGTAGTCCAGGTGGGCCCTCGCCACCGCCTGGATCCCAGCCAACAGGCGCCCATCGTCCGGTGCCGTCGTGCTCATGACCTCTCCCGTGTGGCCCCGGGGCGCAGCCCGGGGCGATCGCCCAGTCGCTCGTCGTAGTCGCAGTGCGCCCGCAGGGCCTGCTCTTCGCAGCGGATCCGTACCCGAAGCAGCCCCGCGTTGGCGACCGAGAAGCTCACGGCGGTGATCCAGGCGCCGTGCACCAGGGGCAGCGCGGCCAGCTCGACGATCACCGCCAGGTAGTTGGGATGCCGCAGCCAGCGGTAGGGGCCACCGTTCACGGCGGCGAGCCCCGGCACCACGATCACCCGGGTGTTCCAGCGCACGCCCAGGGTCGCGATGGCCCAGTAGCGCAGCCCCATGGTCGCCGCCACCGCCGCCAGGGCGATCCAGCCCCACGGCGCGGGGAAGGCGCGGTCCAGCAGCAGCACCTCGGCGGGGGCCGCGAACAAGAACAGCGTGTGCAGGATCTTCATCACCGTGAAGTGCCCCTGCCCCGCCTCCACGCCGCCCCGCTCGAAGGCCCAGGCCGCGTTGCGCTGCGACAGCCGCAGCTCGACGATGCGCTCCACGGCCACCGCCGCCACCAGGCCCACGAAGGCCCACTGCGTCACGGTCGGGCTCACCATTGCAGCAGCACCAGCTCGGCCCCGAAGGCCGGCCCCATCGCGATCAGCAGCCCCTTGGTGCCCGGCGCCGGCCGCCGCTCGGCCAGGGTGTCCCCCAGCACCATCAGCACCGAGGCCGAGCTCAGGTTGCCCACCGTCGCCAGGCTCTTGCGGGTGAGCGCCAGGGCGTCGGGCGGCGCGTCGAGGGCGGCCTCCATGGCGTCGATCACCTTGGGCCCGCCCGGGTGGCACACGTAGCTGCCGATGTCGGCGAGGCTCAGCCCCTCATCGGCCAGGAAGGCGTCCACCTCGCCGCGCAGGTGGGCGCGCACCACGTCGGGCACGCTGCGATCGAGCACGATCTTGAAGCCGCGGCCCGAGATGTCCCAGCCCATCACCCGCTCGGTGTCGTCCCAGAAGATCGACCGCGTGGCCAGCACCTGTGGCCCCTCGGCGGGCACGTCCGCGCCCGCCACCACCGCGCAGGCCGCGCCGTCGCCGAACAGCCCGGTCGAGATCAGGTTGGGCACGCTCAGGTCGTCGCGCTGCAGGGTCAGCGAGCACAGCTCGACGCTCAGCAGCAGCGCCACCTGGTCGGGGTAGGCCTTCACGTAGTCGGCGGCCCGCGCGAGGCCCGCCGCGCCCGCCACGCAGCCCAGCCCGAAGATGGGCACCCGCTTGAGGTGCCGGGGCAGCTCGGGGATGCGGTTCATCAGCCGGGCCTCGAGGCTGGGCGTGGCGATGCCGGTCACCGACACCGAGAAGATCGCCCCCACCCGGGCCCAGTCGATCCCCGCGCGGGCCACCGCGTCGCGCATGGCCGCCTCGCCCACCTGCAGGCCCACCTCGATCCAGGCGTCGTTGGCGGCGCCGAAGTCGGTGAGCGTCGGGTAGCGCTCCAGCGGCAGGGCCAGGTAGCGGCCGCCCACCAGCACGTTGCGGTGGATCTGCTCCAGCCGCGACGGGTTGCGGTGCCGCTCGCCCCACTGCAGCCGCAGGGCCGCGAGCAGGGTCTCCTGGTCGTAGTAGTGCGGGGGCAGGGCCCGGCCGACGTCGATGATTCGCATGGTGCCCCTTGGGAGGTGCAGACCGACTCAGGATGCGCGAGGGGGCCTCAGCGTCACGGGCGCCGGTCGATGGGTGCGCGGACCCCGCCCGGGGGCGCGCCCAGGGCGGGCGCGCGCCTCCCCCCTGCCCTACACATTGAACCCGGTCTCCACCAGCCGGGCGTAGCGCCCGCCGGCCGCCACCAGCTCGGCGTGGGTCCCCTGCTCCACCAGCGCGCCGTGGTGCAGCACCAGGATCCGGTCGGCCTTGGTGATGGTGCTCAGCCGGTGCGCGATGACCAGCACGGTCTTCTCGGCGAACAGCACCGCCATGGCCTGATCGATGGCGCGCTCGGTGATGGAGTCCACGCTCGCGGTGGCCTCGTCCAGGATCACCACCGGCGCCGTGCGGGCCATGGCCCGCGCCATGGCGAGCAGCTGGCGCTGGCCCCCCGACAGGTTGCCGCCGCCGCCGCTGACCGGGCTGTCGAGCCCCGCCGGCAACCCCGCGATGAAGCCGGCCGCGCTGGCCCGCGCCGTGGCGCGCTCGATGGCCTCGCGGTCCACCGACGGGTGCCACAGGCTCACGTTCTCGGCCACGGTGGCGTCGAAGAGGTGGGCGTCCTGGTGCACCACGGTCACCGCCTGCCGCACGCTCTCGAGCGTCAGCCCCCGGATCTCCTGGCCGTCGATGCGCACCGCGCCCCGGTAGCCGTCGTACATGCGCAGCAGCAGCTTGCCCAGGGTGGTCTTGCCCGAGCCCGTGGCGCCCACGATGGCCACCACCTCGCCCGCCTTGACCTCGAAGCTCACGTCCCGCAGCACGTCGGGCTTGTCGGCCACGTAGCCGAAGGACACGCCCTCAAAGGCCAGCGCGCCCTGGGGATCGGTGAGGGTGTCGGGGCCGGCCGCGACCACGTCGTGGGTGTCGGCCAGGCCAAAGACCCGCTCCAGCGCCGCCACCGCCCGCTGGATGGTGGCGATGCGCCCGCTGAACTCCCGGATGGGCACGAACACCTTGTTGAGGTAGTCGATGAAGGCCACCAGCAGGCCCAGGGTCACGCCGCTGCCCTCGACGCCAAATCGGCTGGCGCCGTAGGCGATGAGCAGGCCGATGGCCAGCGCGCTCATGCCGTCCATCACGGCGTACAGCCCGGCGTCCCACCAGTTGGCGGTCTTGTAGGTCTGCAGGTAGTGGTGGGCCTGCGCCCGGAAGGTCTCGCGGGAGGCCGGCCCGGCGCCGTAGAGCTGCACCACGCTCATGCCGTGGATCTGCTCGGCGAAGAACCCGTTGAGCCGGCTGAGGGTCTTGCGGATCTCGGTGAACAGCACCCGCAGCCGCTTGCGGCACAGGTTGACCACCCACACGATCACCGGCGCGAGGGAGAACGCCACCAGCGTCAACCGCCAGTCCATCCAGAGCATCACCACCAGCGTGCCCAGGATCATCAGGGCGTCGGTGATGAGCCCCACCGCGCCGAAGGCGAGGCTCTCGTACACCGCCTCGACGTCGTTGGTGGTGCGGGTCATCAGCGAGCCCGTGGTGCGCTGGTCGAAGAAGCGCGCCCCCTGCCCCATCACGTGCCCGAACAGGTCGCGGCGCAGGATCGCCAGGGTGCGCAGGCCGATGAGCTGCAGGGCGTACAGGCCCAGCGCTCGCAGGCCGAAGGCCAGCCCCACCACCGCCACGTAGGCCAGGGCCACCGCGCCCAGGCCGTCCACCTTGCCCGCCGCGACGAAGCCGTCGATGCCGTGCTTGAGCAGCAGCGGCTGCGCGAGCTCCCCCAGCACGCCCAGGGGCGTGGCGATGGCCACCACCCACAGCCAGCCGGGGAAGCGCCGCACGTACGGCCAGAGCCGGCGCAGCAGCCCCAGGTCGGTGTTGGGGTTGATGGGGGCCTTTGGCTGCTCAGACGCCATCGGTCACCCCCGCCCCAAAGGCCTCGGCCGCCTGCTGCAGCCGCCACGCGCGCAGGTACGGGCCGTCGCGCTCCAGCAGCGCGGCGTGGGTGCCCTGATCCACCAGCCGGCCGCCGTCGAGCACGAGCACCCGATCGGCCCGGGCCAGCACGCTGATGCGGTGGCTGACCACCAGGCTCGTCTTGTTCGCCGCCCGCCGGTACAGGGTCTCGATCAGCCGCTCCTCGGTGGCGTGATCGACGGCGCTCATCACATCGTCCAGCAGCAGCAGGTCGAAGTCGTCGCGGTAGAAGGCCCGGGCCAGCGCCGTGCGCTGCCGCTGCCCGCCGCTCACGGTCATGCCGCGCTCGCCGA
>JAUHVS010000589.1 GCA_030424955.1 bacterium
GGCCGGTCACCAAGATCCGCCCGGGTAGCGAGCCCGCGAGCCCGCCGACGCGGCGCCCCGGCGGGGGCGTCTACGCCGCTGACCTCCCGCGGATCGTGCCCACCTGGCCCCCCGATGGCGGCTGGGCGCCGGTCGCCCATGATCCCGAGCACGGCGTGGTGGCGGCGCGGCGGGCGCTCGCCGGGGTGCAGGTGCTGGCCTTCCACCCCGAGGCCTGGACCAGCCGGTATGTATGGGGGGCTGCGGCGCCGCAGGCGGCAGACGGCGCGTGGGGCCTGGGGCGCCCGCCGGCCGCGGCCGCCCAAGCCGTGCGCTTCACCCTGAGCGCGGACGCGGTGGGGGACGCGGGCCTGTGGGTGAGCGGGGACGCGGTGCGCCCGCTGCAGCCAGGGGCGGGGACCGTGGCCTGGACCGCCGATGGGCGCATGGCCATGGGCCAGTGGGACCTGCCCGGCGTCGCGGCGCCCTGGGCCACTGGCCTGCAGCGGCCGACCCCGCTGGTGGTGGCGGGCCGCCGGATGCCGGGGGCGCCGGACGCCCGGGCGGCGGCCGCCCTGGGCGTCGGGGCGGACGGCACGGTGTTGTACGCCCAAGCGGAGGGCATGGGCGTCCGGCAGCTTGGGGCGGTGCTCCACGCCGCCGGGGCCCAGTCAGCCGTGACCGTGGCGGGCCCGCAGGCCAGCGCTACCCATCACCCCGCTGGGCTGCAAGGTCCAGGCGCGCCTGTGCTCGGCCCGGCGGTGTCGCGGTCTGGCGTGAGCGCCGGCGGCTATGTGGCCCTGAGCCCGGCCCGCGGGCGCGCCCTGGGCGACGGGTGGCGGCCGGTGGCCCGGCCCGACGGTCGGATCGCGGCCCGCAGGGCGCCGGCCGGCGCCGCGGTCTGGCGCCTCGACGACCAGCGCCTGCGCCCCGCCCCCGGCCTCGCCGCTGACGACGCGGTGGTGTGGGTGGCGCCGGGCGGGGCGCCGGTCCCCGGCTTCGAGGGCCAGCGCACCGGCGGCGAGACGCGGCAGCCCATGCGGGCCCAGGCCCTCACCCTGTGCCTGGGTGCGCAGCCCCGCCTGCTGCGCTGGGTGGCCGACGACGCGGCCCGCTGTCCCTGGGCGCGGCAGGGGCTCACCCTCGTGGCGGGGGGCGCGCCGGCGCCGGGGGTGCAGGGGCAGAGCGGATCGCCGGTGATCGGGCTGGGGCGGGACAGCGCGGGGCGATGGCTGCTCGCGGTGGAGCCCACCGGGGATCGGGCCGTCCTGGCGGCGAGCCTGGCCGAGGCGGGCGCCATCGACGCGCTCCGGCTGGGCGAGGCGGTGCCCGGCGCGCCTGCGGGGCTCTGGCGACGGGTGGGCGGCGGCTGGCAGGGGCTGTCGGGCGGATCCGCTCCTGCGCCTGCCGGCGAGGGCGTGCGGTTCATCGCGACACCGAGGCCCCGGGCGCGTGCGGTGAGCGGCTTCGACCGCACCGGCTGCGATCCCGCCCGCTGGCTGTTTTGCGACTGACCTCTGCGAATTGGTTTGAATGTGGTTTGATGTAGGTGCTATCCGACATTGGCTGACCTGTGGGAGGTATTCCTATGTTGATTCGCATCGTCCCTGTCGCCGTGAGCGCCCTGATGGTCTTGGCCCTGGCCTCGCCGGTGGTCGCCTCCTCGCCCGCGGGCGCGCCGCTCGCCGCGCAGGTGGAGTCGCTCGCGATGCCCACCATCGCCCGCCGGCTCCACGACCAGCGCGTCGCGCGCGATCGCGTGCTGAGCTTCGCCCGCGCCCTCGGGCTGCCCGTGCGCAGCAGCGCGGCGGTGGTGGTCGCGCAGGGGCGCTGACGGTCCCCGGGCGCGCCCGCCGCGCCCGCAGGCGGCCGCGCCGCGCTGCCCTCTTTCGTCCGCTGGACGGGTGTGCTAGCAGGCGGCATGGCGATTCGCAGCATGACTGGCTTCGGCCGGGCGACGGTCACCCTCGGCGGCACCCCCCACGCCGTCGAGGCGCGCTCGGTCAATCACCGCTACCTCGACGTGAAGATCCGGCTGCCCCGGGGGCTCGGCGCCGCCGAGGCCCTGATCCGTCGCCAGGTGGCGGCGGTGGTGCAGCGCGGGCGCGTCGAGATCAACATCTCGGGCGGTGCGGACGACGGCGCCGGGCCGTCGCGGCTGGAGGTCAACCACCCGTTGGCCCAGCAGCTCCGCGCGGCGCACGCCGAGCTGGCCGAGCGGGTGGGCGTGCCAGACACCCTCGACACCGCCCAGCTCGCGGCCTTCCCCGGCGTGCTCCGTATGGTCCCGCTGGATCAGGATCCCGCCGCCATCGAGGCCAGCCTGGCGCCCGCGCTGGCGGTGGCGCTCGACGGCCTCACGGCCATGCGGACCCGCGAGGGCGAGGCCCTCTTCCGCACCTTGGTGGGCCACCTCGACACCCTCGACGGCTACCGGCACCGGCTGATGGCGGGCGCGCCCGCGCAGGTCACGGCCTACCGCGAGCGGCTCGTCCGCCGGCTGACGGACTGGCTCGACACGGTGGACGTGGCGGTGGAGCCTGGCCGGGTGCTGCACGAGGTCGCGCTCTTTGCCGACAAGGTGGACGTCACCGAGGAGCTGGCGCGGCTCGAGATGCACCTGGAGCAGGCCCGCGGGCTGCTCGCCGGCCCGCCCGAGGCCGGGGTGGGGCGGCAGCTCGACTTCCTCTGCCAGGAGCTGCTGCGCGAGGTGAACACCTCGGGCAGCAAGGTGCAGGACGCCCAGCTCACCGAGATCGTGGTGGCCATGAAGGCTGAACTGGAGCGCCTGCGCGAGCAGGTGCAGAACGTGGAGTAGGGGCGTGGCGCTGTTGATCCTGGCGGCCGTCAGCGGGACGGGCAAGTCGACCCTGGGCCGCGCGCTGCTCGCCCGTCACCCCAACCTGCGGCTCTCGATCAGCCACACCACCCGCGCGCCGCGGCCCGGTGAGCAGGACGGCGTGCACTACCACTTCACCGATCGCGCCACCTTCGAGGCCGAGATCGCGGCCGGGCGGTTCGTGGAGTGGGCCGAGTACGCCGGCAACCTGTACGGCACGGCGCACAGCACGATCCTGGGCGCCCGCGAGGCGGGCCTGGATCTGCTGTTCGACGTGGAGGTGCAGGGCGCAGGCAACCTCAAGCAGGCCTACCCTGAGGCGTGCGCCTGCTTCATCCTGCCGCCCAGCTGGGCGGTGGTGGAGGCCCGGCTGCGCGGCCGTGGCACCGAGTCCGAGGCCAGCCTGAAGCGGCGGCTCGACACCGGCCGCCGGGAGCTGACCGTCGCGCACCGCTTCGACTACCTGGTGGTCAACGACGATCTCGACGCGGCGGCCGACGATCTCACCAGCATCTACCGCGCGGCGCAGCTGCGCGCGGCCCAGGGCGCCAGCCACCTGCGCGCGCTGCGGCAAGAGGCGGGCGACGCCTGAGGCGGGCGCCGCTCGGCGTTGGAAAAAGCCGCACGCGCGGCTTGCATCCACATTTTCCGTTGGGGTTGTTACCATCGACTCCGGTTGGCCGCCGGCCGATCTGCCTGTGACGACGGCGGATCGTCCGTGTGCGCGCGGAAACATGGGTGAGGGCGAATGGTCCGGCTCGATGATGTCATCCAGGAGCTGCTGAAGCACCACCCTGAGGCCGACACCGATCTGGTGCGCCGGGCATACGTCTACAGCGCGGCCAAGCACCGCGGCCAGACGCGCCGGAACGGGGAGCCGTACCTCATCCATCCCCTGGAGGTCTCCCACATCGTGGCCCAGCTGCGGCTGGACGCGGCGTCGGTGACGGCCGGCCTGCTGCACGACGTGGTGGAGGACACCGACGCCACCCTCGAAGAGATCCTGGAGAAGTTCGGTGAGGACGTCGCCCTGCTGGTGCAGGGGCTCACCAAGCTCGAGAAGGTGCGCTTCAAGAGCAGCGAGGAGGCCCAGGCCGAGAACTTCCGCAAGATGATCATCGCGATGAGCCGCGATCTGCGGGTCATCCTGGTGAAGCTCTGCGACCGGCTGCACAACATGCGCACGCTGGAGTTTCTGCGGCCCGACAAGCAGGCGCGCATCGCCCGCGAGACCCTCGAGATCTTCGCGCCGCTCGCGAACCGCCTGGGCATCAACTGGATTAAGACAGAGCTTGAGGACTTGAGCTTCAAGTACCTGTATCCAGAAGAGTATCACGACCTGGCTGAGCGGATCGCGAAGACCCGGAAGGAGCGCGAGGCCTACATCGAGCGGGTGATCGGCGTGCTGCGAGATCAGCTGGCCGCGCACGGCATCACCGCCGACGTCACCGGCCGGCCGAAGCACCTCTGGTCCATCCGGCAGAAGCTGCGCGGGTCCGGCC
>JAUHVS010000590.1 GCA_030424955.1 bacterium
TGCGGCCCATGATCAGCTCGAACTGGCGGGCGCCGTCGTCGCTCACGGTGGTGGGCAGCACGCTCAGCAGGTTGAGCGGGCCGGCGATCTCCTGGCGGAAGTCGAACTCGAAGACCGTGGGATCGTCGGTCGCCCGCACGTCCAGGTCTTCCCAGCTGCCGTTCTTGGTCAGCGCCTTGAAGCCGCCGTAGTCCTTGTTCTCGTCCTTGTCGCTCTTCTCGACCATGTAGGCGTTGAGGAACCAGCCCACCACCACCTGCCGGTAGGGCACCAGCTCGCGGGCCCGGGCCAGGCGGGTGTCGAGATCGGCGCTCGCCAGGTTGGCCTCGATGGTCACCGTGGTGGTGCCCGTCAGCTCGTACTCCTGGGCGCTCACCGAGAAGAAGTTGTCCTCCTTGCCCGGCTCCACGATCGACAGCGCCGCCTCGGGGGCGTTGGGCGCGGGGGCCTCATCACAGCCGGCGGCGAGGAGCAGCGCGAGAGGCGCGGCGGCCTTCAGGTGGCGAATGATCGACATGGGGTGTCCCCTCAGCGAGCGTGTTCGTGGGCCCACCAAGCAAGGGGAGTGCCAACCTGCCGCTGGGCGCCGCGCCGCGCTGCCGCAGGCGCCCAGCGGCCACCGCCGAGCGCGCCCCTGTGACCGGCCTGTCCAACTGGTCACTCCGCCTGCCACCTCCAGCTGGCCACGGCAGGCGCCAGCCCGCGACGGCGTGCAGCCGCGCCGCCGCCCGTGTACGCTGCACCGGCAACGACACCCGCTGGGTGCGCGCCACCGCGAGAGGCCGACGTGCGACTGATCTTGCTTCGACATGCCAAGAGCGACTGGGCGGCGGGCGTCTCGGACCACGAGCGCCCCCTCAACGCGCGGGGCCGCCGCACCGCCCCGCAGGTGGGCGCCTGGCTCGCAGCGCAGGGCTGGGCGCCGCAGGCGGTGCGCTCGAGCGACGCCGCCCGCACCCACGAGACCTGGCTGCACCTGGCCGAGCACCTGCCCGGCGTCGTCCCCACCTTCACGCCCCGGCTGTACCTCGCGTCGCCCCCGACGATCATCGAGCTGGTGCGGGGCCTGCCCGCCGGCGAGACCACCCTGCTGCTGGGGCACAACCCGGGCCTCAGCGACGCCGCCCGCTGGCTGTCGGGCCAGCCCGTCGATCTGGGCACCGCCGACGCGGCCCTGCTCGAGGGCCCGGGCGACGACTGGCACGCGGTGACAGCGCGCCCCGGCCAGCTTCGCCTCGTGCGCCACCTGGTCGCGCGGCAGGTCGCCGGCGACCGCTGACGCGGCCCGTCACACCGCGGCCCGTCACACGGCGGGCGCAGGCTGCGCGATGAAGGGTGAGCCCAGCGCGGCCGCCTGGGGCCCCAGCGCGTCCAGCAGCACCTGCGCCACCGCGCGCACCCGCGGGCTGCGGTAGGCGCTGCGCGCCGCCACGAAGTACTGCCACAGCTCGACCGATGGGAACGGCGTCGGGATCGGCACGAGCCCGTATTGCTGGGCGCTGACGTCGGCCGCCACGATGGCCCCCGCGCCGGCCTGCGCCGCGCGTAGCTGCACCAGGTAGCTGTCGGAGGCGAAGGCCGGCTCGAAGTCGGGCACCAGCCGCTCCAGGGCGCCCCGCGGCTCAAGCTGGGTGAAGGGGTGCGCCCAGCAGATCCAGTCGTAGTCCGCCAGCGACGCGAAGGCGCGATCCGCCAGATACTCGGGGGCCGCGAAGGCCCCGCTGCGCCAGCCCAGCCGCGCCACCTCGACCAGCGCGTGGTGGTTGGGCGGCCGCGACCGGATCGCCAGATCGGCCGCCCCCGCCGTCAGATCCACGTAGTCGATGCTCGACAGCAGGTGCAGCCGGATCGCCGGGTGCCGGGCCCGCACCGCCCCCACCAGGGGCGCCAGGAAGTCGTACGCCCAGCCGGGCGGCGCGGCCAGGCGCACGACCCCGGCCAGCGGCGCGTCGTCGGCGGCCGCCCACCGCTGGAACTCGCTGGCCGCCTCAGCCATCTGGCGGGCTGGCCCGCGCAGGCGCGCCGCGGCAGCCGTTGGGATCGCCCCGGCCCGGCTCCGCTCGAACAGCCGCTCACCGACCTGACGCTCCAGCGCGGCGATGCGCCGGCTGACCGTCGGCTGCCCCACCCCCAGGGCCTTGGCGGCGCCGCTGAAGTGCCCGTGGGCCAGCACCGCGAAGAAGGTCTCGATCGCATCCCAAGACGTATCCATTTATGCATGCATCCTTTCGATAAACGCCGATTCGCATCACATTTTCGCAGACTAGATTGGCGACATCCACCCTGGAGGTCCCCATGCGAATCGCGCTCCCCCTGCTGCTCTCTCTCACCGGCTGCGCCGTCACCTCGCACAGCGTGCAAGACGCCCACCTCGGTCAGCCCGTGCCCCTGGCGGCCGCCGAGGCCAGCCTGGCGCGCCCCGGCACGGTCACCGTCGAGACCGTCATCGCCGCCGACTGGTCGGTGGATCGCGCCGGGCTCATCAACCTCGACCACCCGCGCGCCGTCGCCGCGGGCCTGGCGGCAGGTGACGAGCCGATCCACATCGCCTTCCACGTCATCCGCCACCCGACCCGCGGCGCCTTCCTCGTGGACAGCGGTGTGGAGCAGGCCTGGCGCAGCCAGGGCGGATCGGAGCGGCTGTCCTGGCTCGTCAAGTCGGTGATGAAGACCGAGGCCCTGACCGTGCACACCACCACCGCCGAGTGGCTCGCGGCGCACGGCCCCATCGCGGGCGTGTTCCTGACGCACCTGCACCTGGATCACATCATGGGGGTGCCCGATCTGCCCGCCGACGTGCCGATCTATGTGGGCCCGGGCGAGACGGACCACGTGGACTGGACCTCGGGGCTGGTGCGGGGGACCTTCAACGCGCTGCTGCAGGACGCCGGGCCCCTGCACGCCCTGGCGCTGCCGCCGGGGGACGCTGGGGCGGTGCTCGATGTGTTTGGCGACCAGACCGTCTTCGCCCTGGCGGCCCCCGGGCACACGGCCGGCAGCGTGGCCTTCCTGGTGCGCACGCCCGACGGCCCGGTGCTGCTCACGGGGGACGCGTGCCACACGGCGTGGGGCTGGCAGCACGCGGTCGAGCCCGGCACGTTCTCACACGACCAGCCACGGAGCGCCGAGACGCTGGCCCGGCTGAAGGCGCTGGTGGCGCGCCACCCGGCCACCCGGGTCGTGCTGGGGCACCAGCCCCTGCCCCCCCAGGTGGCGGCCGCAGGCGAGGCAGCCCCGCCGGGGGCGCAGCGACCCTGAGCGCAGATAGCCAGGCGGTGTCGAGGGAGGCGGTGTCGAGGGAGGCGGTGTCGAGGGAGGCGGTGTCGAGGGAGGCGGTGTCGACGGTGGCGAGGTCGACGGTGGCGAGGCGCACGATGGCGGTGTGGATGGGCCCGCGGGCCGACCGCCTGCGGGGCGCGCGTCAGCCCACCTGGGCCCGCGCCGGGTCGAGCGAGCGCAGCCTGGGCCCGTCGATCGACCCCTGCGACGCCAGCGCCGCCTGCACGGGCCCCTCGCCTGCGGTGCCCCGCACCGCGTCGAGCAAGGCCCCCCGGGCGGTGTCGTCGGCCGACGCGAACAGCACGCCCCAGGTGGGCTGAAACTCGGGGTGGCCGGTGAAGCGCAGCAGCCAGGCCTGGTGGGCCACCGCCGCCCGTGCGTCCACGGTGGCCGACGCGAGCTGGTCGCGCCACGCGCCCGCCAGGTGCGGGAAGGCGAAGCGCGCAAAGACCTGCTGGGCCGAGGGGGTCAGGTCGGGGCGCCGGGCGGCGACGCCCAGCAGGTGCTGCACCGGCAGGTCAGGGCCGGCGGGCTGCCCGGCCATCACCCGATCCAGCGCGGCGCAGAGGGTGTCGAGGACGCTCGCGTCACCGCCGACCGCGGCGGGGCACGCCGCGGCGTAGCACGCCGCCACCCGGCCCAGCTCAGGCCGCTCGACGATGCCGGGGGCGGCCCACAGGGAGAGCACCTGGCGGGTGGTCGAGACGCAGGCCGACGGGGGATCGGCGAGCAGGGCGTCGAGCCACGCCCCCATCGCCTCGAGCAGCCGGTCGCAGTGATCGCTGAGCCACGCGCGCCAGGGCGCCGCAGCCTGCGCGCGGTGCAGCCGATCGGCGTCGTCCACAAGGCGCTTGAGCTCGTCGAGCGAAAACATCGCGACAGGGTAGTGAAACGCCGCGGCGAAGGCCACGGCCAGTGCGCCCACCGGCCGCCCTGGCCCGTGGCGGCGGCCCCCGCAGCCCCTCAGCCCGCGCGGCCCTCAGGCGTCAGCCGCCCACGCGGCCGAGACCCCCGCCCACTCGGCCAGCTGCGG
>JAUHVS010000591.1 GCA_030424955.1 bacterium
GTGGTCGCGATCCGGGACGCACACAGCTTGGACGGGATCAGGCTCGATCTGCCCGCCACGGTCGCGCTGGGCGTCCGATTGCTGGTCGTGCATCCGCCCGACCCCGAGGTGCCGCTCCCCTTCCCTGCGATCGCCGTCGATCCGCGGGGCGCCGACGACTCGGCCCTTGAGGCTGCGTGGGCGGCGCAGCAGGTGCCCTGTCTGCCAAGCGAGGTCCCCTTCCACACAGCGTGCGGCCTGGCGACACGGCTGGGCGCGCAGCGTCTGCTGTGCTTGGGCCTCAGCGCGCCGCCCTCGAGCCGCAGCCAGATCGCAGTGGCGGAGCTGCCCGCCAGCGGCGCGTCGCACAGCGCGCCCGAGTGGCTCTCCGTACGGGCGTACGCGGCCCAGGCAGGCTGCGCCGCCGTCCTGCTGGAGGCGGGGCCGGGCGCGGTCTTTGCCGAGCTGTTCACGCACCACGGATCGGGCCTGATGATCGGGCACGCGATGCAGGAGGCGATCCGAGAGGCCACCCCTGCAGACGCCGCCGACCTGTTCTTGCTGCTACGAGACGATGTGGCCCGGGGCATCATCCGCCCCCTCGACGAACGTGAGGCGGCGGCCACCGCCTCACAGCACCTTGTCTACACGATCGACGACATCGTCGTGGGGACGGCCAGGCTTGTGCCGCATGGCAACCGGGCGGAGCTCTCGCGCTTCGCGACGCTCCCGCGCTACCGCGGGCGAGGCCGCGCCAGGGACCTGGGCCTGGCGCTCATCGAGCGGGCGCGCAGCCTTGGCTTCGACGGCGTGTTCGCGCTGTCCATCGAGCCCAAGATGTGGCGGTTCTTCGAGGCCCTCGGGCTGACGGCCGTAGAGCGCGCGTCGCTCCCCAGCTCCTGGCGCGCCGGCTACGACTTCAATCGGCCGAGCCGCGCCTACTCGCTCACCTTCGCGGCGGCCCCGGCGGGGGTGTAGTCCACGGTGGGGGTCTTGTCCTTCAACGACTTGAACACCCCAAAGGCGCCGATCACGATGAAGGGGATCGACAGGTACTGCCCCATGGTCAGCGCCGACTGCTCCGCCTCGAGGGTCTGGAACTCCTTCACAAACTCCACCGTGAAGCGGCCCGAGAAGTACAGCAGCAAGAACAACGAGCCGATGAGCCCCAGCGGCCGGCGCTCCCCGTACTTACGGTCTACAGCCCACAGCAGGACGAAGATCGCGACGCCCATCAGCGCTTCATAGAGCTGGCTCGGGTGCCGCCAGGGGATCTCGGCGAACCCGTAGCAGCGCTCGTTGATCGTCCCGCAGAGCGACTTCGCCACCCGGCCACACTCCCCCGGGCACTCGGTCAGCAGCCGCCGGTCGTGCCGCGGGAACTTCACCGCCCACGACACGTCCGTCGCTCGGCCGACAATCTCGGAGTTCATGAAGTTGCCCACGCGGACCAGCGTGGCGGCCCAGGCGACAGACAGCGCGATGCGGTCCAGCACCTCGCGGATGGTCATCGCGTACTTGCGCGCGAACCACACCAGGACGATGAGCAGCGCGACCGTCGTCCCGTGGCTCGCGAGGCCACCCTCCCAGAACTTCAGGATCGAGATGGGATCGGCCAGGTACCGCTCAGGCTCGTAGAACAGGCAGTGGCCAAGCCGAGCGCCGACGATGACGGCGATGACCCCGACCGTCAGAAACCGCTCCGCCAGCTCCTTCGTGCGTCCGCTCCGAACGATCTGCCACTGCCACCAGTAGAAGCCGCCCATCAGCGCGAACGCATAGAGCACCCCGTAGTACCGGATCCCTCGACCGCCCAGGAAAGCGGGCAGGTGGAAGAAGTCAGGATCGATGTTCCAAACAAACACGCGCGGCGCCTCCGCTTCGAATTGGCGGCGGAGGATGGCACACGCCGCAGGCAGGGGAAAGGCCTCACCCCGCCATGGTGGGGTCGATTCACCCCACCGCTCAGGTGCTCAGACCCCAGCCATGCAGCATTGACCGCCGTGCCCACCTTTCTGCACTATGTTCCTGTGCCACGGGGAGTTGGCACGCGAGCTGCTTTCACAGCGTCCAGGCGGCCACGCGTTGGCGTGAGGTGTCGCCGTTCCAGGCGTTGATTTCGGGAGGATGGGGATGAATTCAAGGCATCGGCAGGGGCTTGGCCCAATCGCCATCGCGTTGATCGTGTTGAGCGCGGTGGGCTGCTCTGAGCAGGCCGAAGTCGGGCTCCCCGTGGGCGGCAACGACGGCGGACCGACGGCAGACGCCACGGTCGGCGGCAATGATCAGGGTCCGGGCGGGGTCGACGCGCAGCCGGGCAACGACATGACGCCGGCGCCGGGTGACAACTGCGCTGCCTATGCGTTCCGGGGCCAGACCTTCAACTGCGACACGCTGGATCGCTGCAACGAGCAGGACATCTCGTTCCGCCTCGCCTGCTGTGAGTGCGACCCCCAGCTCTGCAACCCTCCGCCCGGTGGCTGTGTGCCCGACATGGCGCCCGCCCCGGATGGTGGCGTACCGCCGGCCGACATGGGTCAGCCTCCGCCGCCTCCGCGGGCCGAGAGCTGCATGCAGTGCCACAACGGCTCGCAGACCAACGACTACGCGGGCAACGGGCTGTCGAACCCGCACCCCTTCCCGCCCGCTGCTCAGCTGCTCTGCAGCCAGTGCCACGGCGGCAACCCGAACGGCGCGGGCAAGGAGGGCAGCCACGTCCCGGCGCCTCCGAGCATCGGCGACAAGCAGTTCCAAGCGAACAACCCCGAGGCCTACTTCAACCGGCTGACGCTGACCGGCATCGACAAGCTCCAGCCGCCCCAGTACCAGGGCCCCGACGGCCGCCAGTGGACGAACATCGACTACCTGCAGTTCGTCAACCCGGGCGATCTGCGGGTCGTCGCCGAGGGCCGCGGCTGCGGTGAGGGGGGCTGCCACCTCAACGAGCACGCCCAGTGGGTCACGAAGTCGCTGATTGGCACCACCGGCGGGCTCTTCGGTGGCGCCCGGTTCACCGTCGGCGTCGACAACCGCATCCCCGAGTACAACAGCCCCAACCTGGACGGGAACACCCTGGCGGACGACGCCCCGCGGGCGGTGGAGAACCCCAACTTCAACCTCAACAACCGCGACGTCGGCGAGGTGGGCCGTCTGGTGGAGCACCCCGAGGCCGCGCAGTTCAACGGCCCGATGCGCAACAACGGCAACTACGTCGCGGCGAACCTGCCGAACCACGTCATCGACGCCAACCAGGACCCGGCGAAGCCCAACCGCGTGCGCGCCGGCAGCCCCCTCGAGACCCTCATCGACGAGCAGATCTCGATCACCTGCGGCGACTGCCACCTGTACTCGGCCGGCGCGAACAACCGCTACGCGGACTTCCGCTCCTCGGGCTGCACCGCCTGTCACATGGAGTACAGCTACGACGGCCGCAGCCGCTCGGGCGATCCGAACGTGAACCGTTTCGAGCCGGCCAACCCGGACCAGATCGCGGCCCCCGAGCGCGCGCACATTGAGGTCCACCAGATCCGCAACGTCGCCAAGATCCTGCCGAACGGCGCGTTCGTCCGCGGCATCAGCGACCGTGCCTGTGTGGGCTGCCACCAGGGCTCGAACCGCACCGTGCTCCAGTACTGGGGCGTGCGGATGGACCAGAACGCCGACGTCGTCAACGAGCTGCAGTACCCCGCAAACCCGCAGAACTTCGCGGACACCGCGGCCGACACTCGCCTGTATGACCCCGCGGTCAACAACCAGACCTTCAACGGTCGCAACGCCAACCAGCACCTCCTCGAGGAGGACTACGACGGCGACAACCGCGACGACACCCCGCCCGACGTGCACTACGAGGCCGGCATGGGCTGTGTCGACTGCCACGGCAGCCGCGACCTCCACGGCGGCACCGCCAACGATCCGACCAGCGGCCAGATCGTCAGCCGGCAGGGCCAGGCGACCGCCGTGCGGTGCAACTCGTGCCACGGTGGGCTGGATCCGGCAGGCCAGGTGGCCGAGGCGCCGACCGAGGCGTGCACGACCTACGCTGGCCAGCCCGCGCAGTGTGTCGTCGACAGCAAGGGCAACCCCATGCAGCACGTCACCAAGGATCCCCAGGGCAACTACTGGCTCATCAGCCGCCTGACGGGCGACCGCCACTTTGTGCCCCAGGTGCGTGACGTCATGGTCAACACCAACAAGCGCCACCCGCAGACCCAGCAGCTGCTGTACAACCCGAAGGCGGGCTACGCCATGGGCCGCGCCGATGGCAACCTGCAGACCGGCTCCGGCCCCCAGCAGAACGACCCGAACCGGATCACCTTCGGC
>JAUHVS010000592.1 GCA_030424955.1 bacterium
GATGGGCCACAAGAGCCTGTGGTGCGAGGCCCGCCGGGCGCGGCTCTGGTACGAGGACCAGGGCGATGTGTTCGTGGTCTATGACTACCAGGGCCCCCGGGACGCCGGCCTGTTCGCGGCCTACGCGGCCCTGGCCAAGGTGCCGCTGGTGGACGCCGCGCAGCTCGCGTGGACCGATCACCTCAACCCGCAGCGGCTGGGCCGCGCGGGGGGCGCCTGGTTCGCCGACGCCCTGCACGCCTTCGGCGGCGTGGCCGAGCAGCCGGTGCGCTACACGGCGGTGCGCCGCGGCGACGCCGTGCAGATCAGCGGCCTGGGCCGCGCCCGGCGGTGGCAGCGCACGGTGGCCACCCAGGCCGTGCTGCGCTCGGGCCACGGGGTCGTGTCCACCACCAGCGTCGTGGGCGGCCGCCGCCTGCACGTGCAGTGGGATCGGGGGATCGCATGATCCCCACCCTCCCGCTGCTGTTGGCCCTCGCCGCGCCGGCCCTGGGCGCGCCCCTGCCGCCCGCCGTGCAGGCCGCCTGGGACGCCTCGGGCCGCTACCCGCAGGACTACGCCTCGGCGGTGTCGCTGGGGCAGCAGGCCGAGGCCGCGGGCCTCAACCGGCTGGCCTGTGTGGGCTGGGCCCGGGCCCGCGAGATCTCGCGGGGCAGCCTGGTCAGTCAGCTGGGCGAGGCCCGCTGCCGGCTGGCGCTGGGCGAGCACGATCGGGCGGCGGCCCTGGCCGACGGCCTGGTGCGCGGCTTCCCCGACAGCGCCGACGCCCACCTCATCCAGGCCGAGGTGCTGCGCACCGATCCGGGCCCGCTGCCGGACGCCCTGCAGAACCTGCGGGCCGCCCACGCCACGGCCCACGCCGTCGAGCTGGCGCCGAGCGACCCCCTGGCGCGCTGCGCCGATGGCTGGGCGCGGCTGCGGCTGGGCGACCGGTTCGGGGCGCGGGCGGCCTTTGAGCAGGCGTCGGGGCCCTGCGCCGAGGCGGGCCAGCAGGCGAGCCGGCCGGCGCCCGTGCAGGTCTACGGCGGGCTGTACGTCACCGGCCTGCAGTGGGCCGGCCAGCAAGGCCAGCGCGCCGGCGCGTCGACGCTGGTGGACGCGTCCGCGCGGATCTACGAGCTGGTGGACGTGGGCGCGTCGGTGCGGGTGGGCCAGAACAGCACCCGCGGGCAGGGCGAGTCGCAGACCTACGAGCAGTCCGAGCGCTGGCTGCGGGCGGGCGTCAGCCACGCCGGCCACGGCGCGCGGCTCATCGGCGGCTGGATCGACGGCGGCGGCGACAGCGACACCACCGCGACGGTGCTGGGCGCCCGCGCGTGGACCACCTGGTGGGCGACGCTGGCCGTCGAGGGCGCCACCGTCGACTACAGCGACGGCAGCGGCTGGCAGGGGGCGGCCTCCCTCAGCGTGCCGGTGACGAACACCCTGTCCGTCCAGGCTGGGCTGGGGATCAGCGCGCTGACCCTGGACGCCGCCGCCGACGGGGCCACCACGGGCCGCTCGGCGTCGGGCGAGGCGCTGGTGCACGGGCTGCTCGCGGCCCACCTGCGCCGGCCCGACTGGACCCTGAGCGCCGGCGTCCGCCTGGGCGAGGAGATCCGCCCGGTGCGGCTCGACGAGCCCACGCTGTGGAACCTGACCGACCGCATCGTGGGCAGCGGCTTCGTGCGCGGCACGGTGTCCGCCACGGCCTGGCTCGATGTGTACGCCGGCTATGAGCTGCTGCAACTCCAAGATTCGTTTGATGCCTCAACCAGCCAGGCCCACGCCTTCACCGGCGGCCTGGGCGTCCACTTTTAGGAGACTCGCCATGATCGCGCAGACCCAGTCCGACCGCACCCAGCCCGCCCGCCCCCAGCCCGCGCGCCGCCGCGCCCCCTCGCTCATCGGCTCGCTGCTCGCCGCGGCGCTGGCCTTCGGCGTGGGCGCGGCCGCCGCCGACGTGGGCAGCCTGTTCCAAGAGAGCCAGGCCCAGGAGGGGGCCGGCCAGTACGCCATGGCGCTGGCCAAGGTGGACGCCGTGCCGGCCCGCGGCGAGGACGCCTACATGGTGCACCTGCGCCGGGGCTGGCTGCTGTACCAGCTGGGCCGCTTCGGCGAGGCGGTGGCGGCCTACCAGCAGGCGATCCAGACCGAGACGGGCAGCGTCGAGGCGCACCTGGGCCTGAGCCTGCCCCTGATGGGCCTGCGCCGGTGGGCCGACGCGGAGCAGACCTGCCAGACGGCGCTGCGCATGGCCCCCGGCAACTACACGGCGGGCAGCCGGCTGGCGTACGTGCTGTTCCAGGCGGGGCGGTTCAAGGACGCCGAGAAGGCCTACGCGGCGGTCATCCGCCAGCACCCCAGCGACGTCGAGATGCGCACGGGCTACGGCTGGAGCCTGCTCAAGCAGGGCCGGCGGGTGCCGGCGCAGCGGGCCTTCGAGCGGGTGCTGCGGGTGGCGCCCACCCACGCGAGCGCGAAGGCCGGGCTGGCCGCCGCGCTGCGCGGGAGCTGACCGGAAGGGGGCGGGTTGGCGGGGCCGAGCGGCGCCCGCTGAGGGTGTGGGGCCGGGGCGCGGCTGGGCCGGGGCGCTACTGGCCCTGGCCCACCGAGAAGCCCGGGGCGCCGTCGAAGGTGCACAGGGTCTCGGTCTTGATGAAGTCGAAGCCCGCCAGCCGCACCGACTCCAGCAGGGCCACCAGCGCCTGGTGGTCCGTGGTCGTGTCGCCCTCGGCCATGAAGCGGCAGCGCCAGTGGTCGGTGCGCTGGGTCTCGGGCTTGCCGTTGGGCCACACCACCACGCCGCGGTTGGTGATCATCTGCAGCGACAGCCCGTGGGTGCCACAGCGGGCGAGGGTCTCGGCCAGGGCGTTGGGATCGCGCTCGCCCTCGTCCCAGTCCAGGAACACGTCCATGCCCACCATCTGCTTCGTGGGCCGCGGGCGCGGCGCGAGCGGGCGCGGGGACACGGCGGTGTTGCGCGCGGGATCGCCGGCCAGGTGCGCCAGGGCCACGGGCGTGCGCCCCAGCCGCTCGATGACCGCCGCGGCGAACTCGCGGGTGCCCACCTTGGCCGTGCTGTGCTCGGGGTCGTAGATGTCGGCGGGGTGGATGCCGTCCTCGATGGTGGCCAGCCAGGCGCCGTGCACCCGCTCGGCGACGGCGGTCTGCCCGATGTGGCGCAGCATGGTGACGGCGGCCAGCAGCAGCCCGGACGGGTTGGCGATGCCGTAGCCGGCGATGTCGGGGGCCGAGCCGTGGATGGCCTCGAACATGGCCCCCGCCTCGCCCAGGTTGGCCGAGGGGCACAGGCCCACCGAGCCGCTGATCTCGGCGGCGATGTCGCTGAGGATGTCGCCGTACAGGTTGCCGGTGACGATGACGTCGAAGCGGCTCGGGTGCGCGGCCAGGCGGCCGGCGCCGATGTCGATGATGGAGTGGTCCGCCGTGATGTCGGGGTACTCGGCGGCGACCTCGTCGAAGACCCGATGGAACATGCCATCGGTGATCTTCATGATGTTGTCCTTCGACATGCAGGTCACCCGGCGGCGGCCGTGGGCGCGGGCATACTCGAAGGCGTAGCGCACGATGCGCTCACAGCCGGGGCGCGAGATGAGCTTGAGGCACTGCGTGACCTCGGCGGTCTGGCGGTGCTCGATGCCGGCGTACAGGCCCTCCTCGTTCTCGCGGATGATCACCACGTCGAGCTTGGGGTGGCCGCTGGGCACGCAGGGGTCGTAGGTCTGCACGGGGCGGACGTTCGCGAAGAGGCCCAGGGTCTTGCGCAGCGTGACGTTGAGGCTCTTGACGCCCTTGGCCTGCGGGGTGGTGATGGGCGCCTTCAGGAACACCTTCGTGCGCCGGATGGACGCCCACGCGGCGTCGCTGATGCCGCCGGCGATGCCGCGCGCGTAGACGTCGGCCCCCACGTCGATGATGTCGGGCGCGATGTGCGCGCCGGCGGCCTCCAGGATCTGCAGCGTCGCCGCCATGATCTCGGGGCCGATGCCGTCCCCGTAGGCCACGGTGATGGGCGTCGGGGCGGTGTCCGCGGTTCGACCCGTCCCGTCATGCCCGCGCGTGTTGGGGGTGGCGTCGCCGTTGTCGGCGGAGGAGGGGGACGTCGAAGACCTGAACATTGGACACGCTCCGCTGAGAGTTCGCCGGTAGTGAACCCCAAAATGCGGTGCAGGTTGCGTCGATAGTTCGACGCATGTTGTCAGGTTTTGGTTGATAACAGCATCGGCGGACCGTGCGGAGCGGGCGGGCTCGGCGGGGCCGAACGGGTCAGCGCGAGCGGGATCCGGC
>JAUHVS010000593.1 GCA_030424955.1 bacterium
GAGGCGCTCGGCGCGGCGGTGGGCGCGGTGCCGCGGCCCCACAGCACGCCCACGGCGAGCAGCGCGGCGGCGCCCAGCGCCCAGAGGGACCAGCGTCGGGTGGGGCTCATGGGGCGTCCTGGCGCGGGGCCGCGTGCCCGCTGTCGGTGGGGGGCGTGTCGGCGACGGGCTCGCCCACCGCCCACTGCAGGTCGGCCAGGGCGCGCCCGAACTCAGCCTGGGCCTGGATCTGGGCCTGCTCGTGGCCGATGAGGGCCCGCTGGGCGTCGAGGAGCCCGCTGAAGCGGCTCTCGCCGGCGCTGTAGCGCGCCTCGCGGAGCTCGGCGACCTCGCGGGCCAGCGGCAGCACCCGGTCGGTGTACAGCGCCACCCGGCGGGCCGCCGAGGTGGCGGTGACGTGCTGGGTGAGCACCGCCAGGAGCTGCTGCCGCTCGGCCTCGTCGTGGGCGGCCTCGGCCGCGGCCTCGGCGGCGCGGGCGGCCTCGGCGGCGGCGTCCGGGGCGGTCTGCCACAGCGGCAGGGTCAGGCCCAGGGTGAGCTGCAGGGCCTGCCGCCCCGGGTCGCTGTTCATGGCCGGCGGATCGGCGGTGCCGATGAACGTGTAGTTGAGGCCTGGGGTGAGCTGCGGCCAGCCGGCGCGGTCGGCCACGGCGCGCTGGCTGCGGGCCGTGCGCTGGGCGGCGGCGGCGCGCGCCAGGGCCGGGTGCACCGCGCGGGCGCGGGCCATGAGCGCCTCGGCGGCCTCGGTGGGGCGGACGGCGGGCGCGGCGATGGGGCCCAGCGGGGCGCTCAGGGGCTGGCCGATGAGGCTGTTGACCGCGGCGCGGCGCAGGCCGGTGTGCTGGGCGAGGTCGATCCCGTCGTCGGCCAGGCGCGCCCGGGCCACCTGGGCCTCGAGCAGATCGCTCTGCACGTTGGCGCCCGCAGCGAGGCGGGCCTGCGCGAGCTCGATGAGGCGGTCGGCGAGGGCGAGGTGCCGGGCGTTCAGCCGGGCGAGGGCCTCGATGGCCCACAGGTCCACCGCGGCCTGCCGGACGGCCCGGGCGACGGCGAGGCGGGCCAGATCGGTCGCCGCGCGGGCCTCGGCGGCGCGGCCCTCGGCCAGCCCACGCTGGGCGGCGCGCTCGCTGGGCCACGGGAGCGGCCACGCCACCCCCACGCTGGCCCAGGCCGGGCCGTTGCGGGTCTCGATGGGCAGGGGGGCCGCCGCGATCTGCAGGCGGGGCCACGGCCAGGCGTCGGCGCCGCCCACGTGGGCGCGGGCGGCCCGCACGCCGGCGCGGGCTGCCGCGAGGGCGGGGTGGTGGCGCAGGGCTGCAGCGACGAGGGCGTCGGGGGTGACCGCCGGTGCGGCGGCCGCCAGCGGGGCGCGGGTGGGCGCCTGCGGCGGTGCCCCGTCGGGGGCGCCGTGGCCGAGGCGCGGGCCCAGGGCGAGCCACAGGCCCAGCGCCCACGGGCCGAGTAAAGGGTGGGCGGACGGTGTCAGTACGGGGAGGCAGACCCGTCGGGTGCGGCTGGCGTGAGACATGCCCGGCGCTGCGTGCAAAGGGTACGCCAGGGTGCCCGCTGGCGGGTGGTCAGGCTGGCCCGCAGGGGCGGCCGCAGGGTGGAGGGGCGGTGGCGCCGTGACCGGGTCAGTCACGGTGAGACGTTCACATGGTGTGGGTGGAATGTGAGAAATCAGGCGGCGGTCGAATTTTCCCGGCATAGTGAGCGTGGCAGGTGCCGCCGCGCGCAGCGCGCGGTCGGGTAGGGGGGCGAAGATGGCGGGTGGCAAGAGTCGAGGCTGGGCCCAGGCGCTGGGCGGGCTCTTTGGCGGGGGGTGGTCCGCCGAGGCGCTGAACGCCATCCCGGCCGCGCTGGCCTGGGTGGACGGAGAGGGGGCGCCCCTGCGGCTCAACGAGGCCGCGGCCGCGCTGTGGGCTGAGGGGCTGCCGACCTTCGTGGGGCCCTCCGGCGTGGCCCTGGAGGCGCCCTGGGTCCAGGCGCGGCGCACGGGGGCGGCGGTGGCGCCCTTCGCGGCGCGCGTGAGCGGGCGCGCCGAGTCGATCATGCTGTGCGCGGCGGCGCCCTGCGGTGCGGGGGTGGCGGTCGCGCTGTTCCACGATCCAGGCGATGATCGCGTGCACTGTGAAGGGCTGCTCGAGGCGCTGCCTGGGCTGGCGATCCTGACCACCCCGGGGGGCGTGGTGCAGGCGCTCCACGGGGACGTCTCGTTGCTGACGGTGCCCCCGGGCCTCGCGGCTGGGCGCAGCCTGTCGACGCTGCTGCCGCGGGGGGTGGGCGAGGCGTGGAGCGCCGCGCGGGCGGCCGCCGTCGCCGGCGAGACCGGCACGCTGGGCTGGTCGGTGACCCACCTCGACGGGCGACAGCGCCTGCGGGCGCAGGCCCGGGCGACGGCGCTGCCCTACGGCGCCGGCGCCGGCATCGCCTGGCTGATCAGCGTGAACGGCGACGGCGATCCGCTCGCAGCGCAGGCGGCGGAGCAGAGCATCGACGCGGTGGTGAGCCTGGATGGGGCGGGGCACATTCGCTACGCCAACCAGGCGTTCGCGCGGCTCGTGGAGCGCAGCGCCGAGGCCATCATCGGCGAGCCCTTCGCGCGGTTCGAGGCGTCTCCGGGGCCCATCATCGATAGCCTCGACCGGCTCTCGGGCCCCGACGCGCCGTGGGCCGAGACCCGCATCGGCCCGCCCGACGCGCCCGAGACGCCCTGCGGCGTGCGGGTGCGGGCGCTGCCGGGCGAGGGCCCCGTGCGGCACATCCTGGCGCTGCGGGATCTGCGGGCGCAGGACGAGACCCGCGCCTTCGAGCAGCGGCTCAAGCACACCGATCCCAGCACCGGCCTGCCCAACCGCGATCGGCTCATGCACCTGCTGAGTCACCGCTCCGCGACGTCGGGGTGGGCCGCGGTGGCGTTGATCGGCTTCGATGATCTGCGGCTCCTGGGGCCCGGGATCTCCGAGACGCAGGAGTCATCGCTGGTGCAGGTGGCCGCCCGGCGGCTGCGCCAGGTGCTGCCGATGAGCGTCGAGGTGGTGCGCGCGGCCCCCGACGTGCTGGGGCTGCTGCTCGACGACCTGGGCGGGCCGCGGGCGACCACCACGGGGGCGGCGGCGAAGGCCGGCCTCCAGGTGCAGCTGGCCCTGGAGGCGCTGAGCGAGCCGGTGGAGCTGCACGGCTATCAGATGCGGCTCAAGGTGCGCGCCGGGATTACGCTGTGTCTGGGGCGGGGGAGCCGCACCACCTACAGCCAGGCTGAGTTCGCCCTGAGGCGGGACCGCCAGGGGGATCAGCTCGAGACGGTGCGGTTCTACGATCCCCAGCTGTGGGGGGTGGTGGAGACGGAGCTGCAGCTGCGGGCGGCTGCAGAGCGGGCCCTGACCGACGCGAAGCTCGTGCTGCACTTCCAGCCGGTGGTCAACGCGCAGGGGCAGGCGGTGTCGGCCGAGGGGCTGCTGCGGTGGCCCGAGCGCAGCCTGCAGACGCCCGCCATCGGGCCGATGGCGATCATCGAGGCGCTGGAGGCCTGCGGGAAGCTGGCCCCGTTTACGGACTGGTGCATCGACTCGGCGCTGGTGGCACTCACCCACCTCGACGGCCTGGGCCTGCACCTGCCCACGATGGCGGTCAACGTGGACGCCAAGGCCCTGCTGGCCGACGACTTTGTGGTGCGGGTGGCCGGGCTGCTCGGCCACCGGCGGGTGGACGCCCACCGGCTGACTCTAGAGCTTACGGAGCACGCCGTGGTGGGCGAGATGAGCCGCGCGCGCGCCCGGATGGACGAGCTTGAGGCCCTGGGCGTGCGGCTCGTGCAGGACGACTTCGGGACGGGGCACGCCTCGCTGCTGACCCTGCACCAGCTGCCCTTCAAGGCCTTGAAGATCGATCGCAGCTTCGTGGACGTGATGATCACCGATCAGCGGGCGGCGCGGATTGTCGAGGCCTCGACCTACCTGGCCCAGCCGCTGAAGCTGGGGGTGATCGCCGAGGGCGTCGAGACCGCGGAGCAGCTGGCTCGCTTGCTGGCGATCGGGTGCACGGAGTTCCAGGGCTGGCACTTCTCGCGGGAGCTGCCGCTGGACCGCCTCGCTACGTGGCTGCAGTCCCATGGGATCGCGCAGAGTGAAGGGCACGGCGCGCCCAGCCCGCTGCTGAACTGACCCCCCCGATCTCGGGTGCGCGCCGAAAATCGACCGGCCGCTGATCAACACCCGCGCTGAGTGTCCGATAGATCCGTGACGCGACGGCGAGCGGGCGCGCCCGGGCATGGCACGCAGACAGCGC
>JAUHVS010000594.1 GCA_030424955.1 bacterium
AGCCCGCGAAGAGCTCGCCCAGGCCGGTGGGGGGCGGGCGCCAGTCGGGCCGGGGCGGCTGGGCGGTGCCGATGCGCCAGCTCATCAGCTCGGGGCGCGCCGTGTCGCGGGTGAGATCCGCGGTGGCGAGGGCGATGGCCGCGCCCGCCCAGTCCTCGCCGCTGGCCTGGGCCACCAGGGCGTCGGTCTGCAGGGTGGCGGTGTCGCCCTGCACGTCCACCCGGTAGGTGGGCACCCAGCGGGCGCTGGGCACGAAGTACTCGATCTCGAGGTCCACGGGGGCGTCCACCCCGGCCAGGGTGAAGCTGATCCCGCGGCTGAACCGGGGCGGGTGCGGATCGGGCGCGGGCCGCGACGCGGCGGCGTGGGCCTTCGTCAGCGCGGCGACGCGGTGCAGCAGGCCGTCGCGCTCAGCCTCCAGGGCCGCCAGCCGCTCGGTGGCGGCGGCGTCCAGGGCGGTGAGGGCGGCAGCGTCGGGCAGCCCCAGGTGGCGCTCGGGCGGCGTGCCGGGGGTGAGCTGGGCGAAGATCGCCAGCCTGGCCTGCACCGACGCGAGGGCGCGCCGGGCGGCCCGAAGCTGGGCGGCGACCTCTGCCAGGGCCACCGCCGCGGGGGCCTCGCCGGCGGCGGCCGGGCCGACGACCGTGCAGCGCGCCCGCACGTCGCGGGCCTCGCCGGCCGCGGGGCGCACCCGCAGGCTGTCGGCCGCGAAGAGCAGCGGCAGATCGTCCACGCGCACGGGGCCCGGCGCCGCGACGGCGGTCCGCACCACCAGCGCCCCGTTGGGGTGCACGCAGACCCGGTCGATGCGGGTCGAGAGGGCGGTCATGGGGACTCCTTGGTGGGGTGGCAGGCGCGCAGGCGGGCGGCGAGGGCGTCGATGCCGAGGCGCTGCATGCGGGCGATGTTGCGCTCGGGGATGCGGGCCGGATCGGGGTGGCTGTCCACCGCCGCCGTCACGTCGGCCTCGCGCAGCAAGTGGAACACCGGCGCCGGGGCGCGGTTGGTGTAGTGGCTGGCGTCGCGGGCCCGCACCCCGCCGAAGCGGTAGTCGGGGTGGAAGGACGCCACCTGCACCACGCCCGACAGATCCGCGTCGGCCAGGGCGTCCTCGAGCAGGCCGAGGGCGTCGAGGTAGTCGCGGAAGCGCGCCAGCAGCGTCGGATCGGTGCTGACCACCAGGGTGGTGGCCTGCGCGTCGGCGGGCTGGGCCAGCAGCGCCGTCAGCTCCGCCTGCAGATCGGCGAACAGGCCCGGCAGATCAGGCGCCGCGCTGCCCACGATGCGCAGCCCGCCCGCGGCGCGCACCGGGTGGGCCCACGGGCAGAGGCCCTCGCCGATGACCAGGTCGTCGACCCAGCGGGCCACGGCGGTGAGGAGGGGGTGTTCAGTCACGGCTGGATGATCCACGATTGCCGCCCCGATGACAGCCCCCCTGTTGGGGGCGGAGGCAGTGCGGTGTCGAGTGGACTCGAGATCAACCACCACGAAGCGGTGACGGAGCTGGTGCTCAACCGGCCGCCCGGCAACCGCATCGACCTCGCCACCCTGGACGCCCTCACCGACACCATCGAGGGGCTGAAGCACAAGAGCACCCGCGCGGTGCTGCTGCGGGCCAAGGGGCATGACTTCTGCCAGGGGGCCGATCTGACCGACCCCGATCTGGCGGCCGCGACCCGGCAGGACGGCGGCCGGGTGCTCGCGCGCCGCGGCCAGGCCCTCATCGACGCCTGGACGGCCCTGCCCATGCCCACCGTGGTGTGCCTGCGGGGCTGGGCCGTGGGCGCCGGCGCCTGCCTGGTGATGGCGGCCGACTTCCGCTTCGCGGCCCCGGCGGCGCGGGTGCGCTTCCCCGAGGTGGACCGCGGCATGTACCTGAGCTGGGGGATCCTGCCCCGGCTGGTGAGCCTGGTGGGCCCGGCCCAGGCCAAGTGGATGGCCCTGGCGGGCGAGGCCGTGGCCAGCGACATGCTGCCGGGCACCTTCCGCCTGTCGGGGGATCCCGAGCACGCGGCGGCCAGCTTCGCGGCCCAGATGGCCGAGGCCCCGCCCCTGGCCATGCGCAGCATCAAGCGCACCCTGCAGGCCGCGGCCGAGGTGGGCCAGGGCGCGGCCGACGGGGACGTCGAGGCCTTCGCCGAGAGCGTGGGCAGCGCCGACTTCGCCGAGGCCATCAGCGCCTTCTTCGAGAAGCGCGCCCCCCGCTTCACCGGCGCCTGAGGGGCGCGGGCGGCCCGCCGGTAGCCGCCGCCTGGGGCGGCCCTGCCGCGGGCCCCGTTGATCCGGATCCCCCCACATCGATTTGATGCGCCCGGTTGCATGGCTCGCCGTGACGCCGCCCCCGATCGCCGGGCCCGTGGGGCCTGGCCCCGGGGCGCGCCGCCGGCCGGCGACCGCAGACGGCGGGTCGCGCCTCCAGGGGAGACGGCGCGGCCCCACTACTGGGGGAATACCTGATGAGTTTCAAGAGCTTGGGCGCGCGGCGCCCGGTCGCGGTGGGCGTGGCGCTGGTGGGCGTCGCGTGGGCAGGGGCGGGGGCCCAGGCCGCGCCCAGCTTCCCGGGGAGCGTGCGCTTCTACGAGCTGGCGCAGCCCGCGACGGGGCTGGTGCGCACCATCCCCGCGGTGGAGCGCAACGCGTCGGCCGCCGACTTCTACGACTTCCGCAGCGCGTCGAGCCACACCGGCTTTGAGCGCGCCGGGCGATCGCTGTTCTTCCTGTACCGCGATCTGCGCACCGACGAGCTGTCGGCGATCTTCACCCACGGCATCGACGATCTGGGCCAGCCCGCCGCCGAGCGCCAGGGCGTCGCGACGGTGCAGATCGACCTGGGGGGTGTGCCGGCCGCGGCGCGGATCACCCAGGCCGACGACAACGGCACCGAGTTCCGGCTGAACGCCAACCCCGAGGGGCGCTGGTCGTTCAGCAACAACACCGACGGCGGGGTGCTGGGCGGGCTGCCCGTGGACGAGGACTGGGCCATCACCCTGGACTTCACGTCGACGGGCGCCATCGACGAGTGGGCCTACTACTACGCCAACGGGGCGCCCATCGTGCTCGACCGCGGCGAGCAGGCGGTGCTGCGGTCCTTCGGCGCGAGCCAGGGGGCCGACGCCGTGGCCGCCCCCGAGGGCCGCGAGGTGACCGTGTGCGTGCTCGCCACGGATCTGCCGGGCGTGCCCACCCTGGGCTTCCGCTTCGTCTGGCAGGACGGCACCGAGGACGCCGTCGAGGGCGCGACCAACGCCCTGGTGTGCCAGGCGCACACCTACCGCGACGACGGCGACTACGCGGTGGAGGTCATCGCCACCAACGCCGCGGGCGAAGAGGCCCGCAAGGTCATCCAGGCCACGATCACCAACGTGGCCCCCACCGCCGCCGCGGGCGGCCCCTACGCGGGGATCGAGGGCCAGCCGGTGGAACTGCTGGCGGCGCTGGTGGCCGATCCGGGCCTGGACGACACCCACGAGGCCCGCTGGGACTTCGACGGGGACGGCACCTTCGACACCGACTGGCAGCCCGCGCTCGCGGCCCAGGCCGTGTACCCGCAGGACGGCGCCTACACCGCCGTGGTCGAGCTGCGCGACGACGAGGGCGACGTGGGCCGCGCCGAGGCCGAGGTGGTCATCGCCAACGCCGACCCCGTGATCGGCGACGGCGCGCCCCCCGCGGCGGTGGTGGGCCAGCCCTGGGCCTACGCCTTCGAGGCCGATGACGTGCCCGCCGACACCCTGACCTGGGTGGTGGTGTCGGGCCCCGAGGGCTTCGAGATCAGCGAGGACGGCGAGGCGAGCTGGACCCCCGGCGAGGGCGACGCGCCCGAGGCGCGGGTGATCATCGAGGTCAGCGACGGGGACGGCGGCGGCGCGCAGCGCGAGGTGGTGATCACCGTGCTGCCCGACGCGGACGGCGACGGGGTGGCCGACGGCGCCGACGTGTGCCCGCTGGTGCCCGACGCCGATCAGCGCGACAGCGACGGGGACGGCCTGGGGGACGCCTGCGACAACTGCCCCGAGACCGGGCCGGCCGTGCAGCTCGACAGCGACGGCGATGGCGCGGGGGATCTGTGCGACGCCGATGACGACGACGACGGCCTGCTGGACGGCGACGAGGGCCCGCGGGGCACCGATCCGCTGAACCCTGACACCGACGGCGACGGCGTGGGCGACGCCGCCGACAACTGCGCGGTGGATCCGAACGCCGATCAGGCGGACCTGGACGGCGACGGCGCGGGTGACGCCTGCGACGGCGATGACGACAACGACGGCGTGGCCGA
>JAUHVS010000595.1 GCA_030424955.1 bacterium
CCATCATCGTGCACCAGCTGCTGGCGATGGCGCTGGCTGAGCGCGGCGTGACCCCCAGCCAGGCCTGGCGACACTTCCAGCGCGTCCCCGATGTGTCGGGCATCAGCCGGGCCGAGTTCGACCGTCTGATTGAGTGGATGGTGCGCGAGACATCCCTGGAGCGCGTGAGTGGTCGGCTGGTGCTGGGGCGCAAGAGCGAGCGCACGTTCGGTCGGCGCAACTTCTTGGACCTGTACGCTGTGTTCTCGAGTCCCGCGTACTACACCGTCGAGACCCTCGACGGGGCGCCTTTGGGCAGCCTGGAGCAGGACTTCGTCGATCGGCTGGTCGAGGACACGTCGGTCTTTCGGCTGGGCGGTCGAGGCTGGCAGGTCGCCGGCGTCGACCACCGCAAGCGGCGGGTTCGGGTGTTGCCGGCGGCGGGCGGCAAGCCGCCGACCTGGAGCGGGATCGGGGGGCAGATCTTCAGCCTCGAGATCTGCGAGGCGGTGCGCGATCTGTTGCGCAGCGACGAGGTCCCCGCCATCGCCCATGCCTCTGCCGCCGAGGTGCTCTGCGCGAGCCGAGACGCGCTGCGGCCCGTCTTCGAGGCGGACGACCTGGCCTGGAGTGACGCCGGGCTGACCTGGTGGACCTTCGCGGGCGGACGCATCAACAGCACCTTGGCGCGCGCCTTTCGAGCCATCCAGCCCGACTGGAAGGTGGTGTCGAGCAACGTCAGCCTGCGCTGTGAGGCGGACGGGCTGAGCACGAACGCGTGGCATGCGGCCCTGGCGCGCATCGCCGTCCCTGAGTTCTGGGAGGACGCGCAGCTCTGGCAGGAGATCGCAGAGGCGCTGCCGGCGTATCGCATCAGCAAGTTCCAGCCGCTGATGCCGCCCTGGGTGCAGCGGGAGCTGGTGGCTCAGGCGGTGTTGGACGTACCCGCCACGGCTCGGTGGTTGCTCGACCACAGCGTTGAGTCGCCGGACTGGACCGCGCTGGGCCCGACCGAGCTCGCTGAGCCCTTGGCCGAGCCCCCCCCCGTGGCGGCGCCGCGCAACCCCATCGAGTGGGTCGAGACGCCTGAGGCGCTGGCTGCGGCGTGTGCGGTCCTCGCCAGCGCGGACCAGGTCGCCCTCGACGTGGAGACCACCCTGGGTGACCACAGCCTGTGTCTGGTTCAGTTGGCAACGGCGGCGCAGACGTGGCTCGTCGATCCGCTGGCCATCGACGATCTGGCCCCGCTGGCCACCCTGCTCGCCGATCCACAGGTGGTGAAGGTCATCCACAACGCGCGGTTCGAGCGGTCGGTGCTGGGGCGACTGGGCATGATCATCGAACCGGTCATCGACACGTTGGTCCGGTCCCGGGAGGTGTATGGCTCGCGGGTGCCCGAGGGACACAGCCTGGGGGCGGCGTGCTCGCGGAGCCTGGGCCTGCGGTTGGACAAGACGCAGCAGACGAGCAATTGGCGGCGGCGCCCGCTCTCGGCCGCGCAGACGGACTACGCGGCGTTGGATGCCGAGGTGCTCCTGCCGCTGTTGGCCGCGATTCAAGCGGGCGAGCTGGCCTCTGGTCTGTTTCCGCAGGCGTAGTCTCGGCCACGGTCTCCACCGTGGCGGGGCGTCGCCGACTCACCGGATGGGCTGCCGCTGACACAGCCCCGCACGACCGCCCGATCACGCCTTCGCGAGCGCGGTGAGCCGCTGCACCAGCCGGTGCACCGTGGTGGACGGGTTGTCGCGCTCAGGGTCGTGGTCGGCCCCGTAGCTGGCCAGCAGGCGCTCGGCGTTGCGGATCGCGTCGGCCTGGCGGGTGCGCAGGGTGGCGTACATCCCTCGGTCGTTCTTGCGGTACGGCCGGCCCAACGCCTCGGTCAGGCGGGCCTCGTAGGTGGCTCGTGAGAGGGCCGCGTCGGTGTAGTGGAAGTGCAGCAGATACCAGCACTCGAAGGCTTCGTTGGTGTACGCGAGGCGCAGGCCGGCCGCCTGGGCGCTCTGGATGGCAGCGCGGAACCGGTCGGGGGGGAAGCTGTCGCGGTCAAACACCACCCACGCCTCGTCATAGCGGCCCGCGTCGCGTCGCTCGATGGCGCGGTTGACCAGGGACAGGGTGTGGTCGCCCAGGCCCTCGACCTTGACGTGCACCGTGGCGCGCACCGGGAACTGCTGAAAGTAGTTGGGTTCGGTCTGGGCGCCTTCGCAGACGATGAGCACCCGCAGGCGCTCTTCGCGCAGGTCGACGGGTCGGTCGAGTAAGCCGCCGTCGCGCCGCCGGGCGCGCTTGGCTTCACGGTCGGCCCTGCGTTGGGCCGCCCGGTCCGCTTTGAGCCGCTTGCTCGTGCTCACGCGCCGGCGCCGAGCAGCGCCTCGGGGTCCAGGCGCAGGTGGGGGGTCGCGCCGTAGCGGCCGTCCAGGTAGGCCCGCTGGGCGGCGGCGTCGTTGCGCACCTTGATCTCGGCCAGCGAGAACAGCGTGCTCTGGGCGCGGGCGTCCTTCTCGACGAACCAGATCTGGTCGCGGCGCAGGCGGGTGACGTCGATGACCTGGGTGTCGTGGGTCATCACCACGATCTGCGCGCCGTGCGGGTTGCTCTCGCGGTCGTTGAACAGCCCCACGATGCCCTGCCCGAGCAGGGTGTGCAGGCGCGCGTCGAACTCGTCGATGATGATGACGCCCCCCCGGCGCAGGGTGTCCACCAGGGGCCCCGCGAGGGCAAAGAGCTTCCGCGTGCCCTCCGACTCGTCATCGAGCTCGAACCAGGTCTCGGCGACCGGGACGCCGGCCTCGTCGAAGACCTGATGCTGCACGGCCACATGAAACCGCTCGGTGCGGGTGAGCAGCTCGGCCAGCTCGGCAGGCATGTCTCCGGGCAGGTCGTCGCGGCTCGGCTTGCGTCGGGTCACCTTCAGGTCGCCCACGTTGACGTCCAGGTCGGCCATGAGCGTGCGGATGGCAGGCGCCAGATCGGTCTCTTCGGCGAGCTGGCGCGCGGTGAAGGGGCTCACGGCCTCGTGCAGGCCGCCGATGAACCCGAGCCGGTTGAACCAGCCCACCAGCTCAGTGGCCAGCGGGTGGTTGAGCTGACTCGCGACCGACAGGAACAGCGCGTTGGCCCGCGTGCGCTTGCCGAGGGCGTCGACCTCCATGGCCCGCGTGCCGGTGATCTCGTCGCCGTCGCGCTCGAACACGGTGGCCTCGCGCCGACGGGTCTGGAACAGCCACTCGGCGTGTACCCGCTGACGGTCGGCCTCGAACCCGTAGCGGTAGCGCACGCCCTCGTGCAGGAAGACGACCTCGAAGGTGGACGGCTCGTCCCGCAGGTCGGCGTGGAGCCGGAAGGGCGTGACGGGGATCGGATCGTCTGCCTGCCCACTGCGCGCGGAGTCCCGCACGAACTGGGCCATGAAGTGCAGCGCGCGGAACAGGTTGGACTTGCCGCTGGCGTTGGCGCCCAGCACCGCCGCCGAGGTCAGGGCGTAGCGATCGCCGCCAATCGGGCGTCGGACGTTGTCATCCAGCGTGCGGTCGCGGCTGCGCTGGGCCGTCGCCATGAGGCTGAGGACCACCTCGTCACCGAAGGACCGGAAGTTGCTGACCGAGAACTGAAGGAGCATCGTTATCCCCCACGGTGCGGGTGTCTAACTTGCTCAATTTGTGATGCGTCCGCAAATATTCCGTTTTGCGAGGGGCGGCCCCTCCCGCCCGTCAGGGGCGCCGCTCACACAGGAACGCCGGGCGCGTCTCGCCGCACGGGGTGGCGACCAGGCGGCCGTTGGCGCTGAGGGCGAGGCACGCGGGCGCTGGGCCGCCGGGCGCGAGCCAGCCCGGGGGGACGGCGGTGCCGTCGGCCCACAGCGCGTCGCCGTCCTCGGTCACCTCGCCCTGCACCCAGAAGGTGTCGTTGGGGCCCACGGCCTGCGCGGCGACGCTGAGCCACGCCAGATCCACCGGGCTGTCGGGGCGGGCCAGGGTGCCTTCCCACTGGGCGCAGGCGGCGGCGGCGTCGGCCTGGATCGCGCCGGCCGCGCCGCCCTCGCAGGCGACGGTGGGCCAGCCGCCTCGGAAGTTGTCGCGGCCCCGCAGCGGGATGGCCTCGCAGCCGGGCGGCGCGGTCAGGGCGCAGCCCCGGGCGTCGCAGGCGGCGCAGGTGTCGTCGAAGTTCATGCGCTGGGTGGGCGCGGCGTCGCCGATCTGCGTGAACAGCAGCTGCTGCCAGCGGCCGTCGGGGCCGTAGCGGTAGCGGCGCTCCTGGTCGGGCTGGCCGTCGGCGCCAGCGCGCTGCACGG
>JAUHVS010000596.1 GCA_030424955.1 bacterium
GCTGCTGTTGTGGGGTGGGCTGGTTCTCTTCCTGTTTGGGTGCGGCGACAAGGCGCCGCCTGCGGCGGGCAAGGCCGCCGGCGGGGCGGCGCCCAGCGCGGCCTCCGGCGTGGCGGGCGGCCAGGACGAGGCCGAGGTCGCGGCGCAGGCCGTGGCGGCTGCGCAGGCCGAGATCAGCGCCGCCAACGCGTCGGCTGAGGCCGACCGCCTGGAGGCAGAGATCGCCAACGACACCGACTGACGCAGTTCGGTGCGCCGGGGTGGGCGGTCGGCGGTGGCGACTGGCTGAGATGTGTGGGCCCGGCGGCGCAGCCGCTTGCGCCCGCCAGCGCGCCCACCCAGAGTCAACGGATGCACACCCCAGCCCACGCCCTCGCCCTGCCGCTGTTGGTGCTCCTGGGCGCCCTGGCGGCCTGTGACGCTGACGCCCCGCCGGCCAGCCCGCTGCCCGGGGCGGCGGGCGAGGGCTGCCCCGGCGCGCTGGTCGGCGAGCCGCCGTGCAACCCTTTCCTGGCCGACGGCCCCTGGGCCAGCTCGCACCGGGCCAGCTACGCCCAAGGGTCCTCGCCGCTGGAGGCGCCGCGGGCCGGTGAGGCCCTGAGCAGCGAGCACATCTACCTGTCGGGCTCCCCGATCACGCTGGTGTTCAGCGGCCGCTACCCGGACGGGGGCCGGGCCATCTGGGGGTCGCCGGTGGGCAGCGTCGGCGGCGTGGTCAAGCTGGACGCCGAGTCGCTGACCGTGATCGACGAGTACGTCGCCCGGGAGCGCGAGGCGGCGCCGCCGGCGGTCACGTTGGGCATCACCGGCGCATACACCCTCATCGACCGCGACGGCCGCTTCTTGGTGGCCCGCTCGCGATCGGTCGAGGTCTTCGAGGACAGCGTGCCGGGCGATCGGGCGTCGCCCATCGCGCTGGCCAGGCGCTTCGACCTGCCGGACTCGGCTTTCTGCGGGGCCGACGATCTGGTGGTGGGCATGACCCTGACCTACGACGGGGCGGTGGCCTTCGTCACCGAGCGGGGCGTGGTCGGCGTCGTGCCGCGGGCGCCCGAGGCCATGCGGGCCGACCGCGTGGTGACGCACACGATCCACGGGGCGGAGTGCGGCGGCGACGGGGTGGAGACCGTCTCCAACAGCATCGCGGCCGACGAGCAGGGCGGGATCTATGTCGTGAGCAGCGCGGCCCTGTACCGGGTGGACTGGGACGGTGCCCGGCTGACGGCGGGCTGGCGGGCCGAGTATGCCCTGGGCGCCGAGCGCGGCTCGGTGCGGCTGGGGGCGGGCTCGGGCTCGACGCCCTCGCTCATGGGCACCGACGGCGACCGCTTCGTGGTGATCACCGACGCTCAGCCGCTGATGCACCTGGTGCTCATGTGGCGAGACGCCATCCCCCCCGGCTGGGCACCCATCGCGCCTGGCAAGGACCCACGCATCGCGTGCGAGGTGCCGATCACCTTTGGCGATCCGCAGGTCACCCGCAGCCTGTCGGAGCAGAGCGTGCTGGTGCGGGGCCACGCGGCGGTGGTGGTCAACAACCAGCTCGCCGATCCCAGCTTCCTCGAGGGCCAGAACCCGCTGCTGCAGAACATCCTGGCGGCCCTGGAGGGCGGGGACCCGGCCCAGGCGCCGCGGGGGCTTCAGCGGGTGGACTGGGATCCGCAGGCGCGCCGCTGCGAGGTGGTGTGGGCCAACCCCGAGCCCAGCGTCCCCAACGCCATCCCGACCATGAGCGAGCGCACGGGGCTCATCTACGCGCAGGGCCAGACCGCCGGGGCCTGGGGCCTGAGCCTCATCGACTTCGAGACGGGGGCTGAGGTGGGCTTCGAGCCGGCGCCCGACGCCACCTGTGACGGCCTGTGGGACGCCCTGCCGGCGGTGGAGCGCCTGGGCATGCGCCGGGCGCTGGAGCGGCTGCCGGCGAGCTGCGAGAACTCGTTCTACGCGGCCACCGAGGTGGGCCCGGGCGGGGCCATCTACCAAGGTACGCTGCACGGGCTGACCCGCTACCGGCCGGCCCGCTGAGGCCGCGACTCCCCGCGATTCGGCAGGCCCCACAAAAGACAAGCGCGGCCCACCGTGCATTCCGGTCTCACCCATGACCCGAGAGGCCTCCCCATGACCCGTGTCCCCCTGATCTGTCTGCTCTTCGCGACGGCCGGCTGCGGCAGCGCCCAACTCAACGCCCGCAAGGCCGAGGTGGAGCAGGCCAGCGCCGAATACGCGCAGGCCAACGTCGACTTCGCCGGCTATCAGGCCGAGCAGGCCGTGCGCGCGAAGACCTCGTTCGCCGCCGGCATGGCCGCCTATGAGGCCTTCATGGCGGTGACGGCGCCCGCGGGCGCGGGCCCCGATCAGGCCGAGGCCTGGTACACCCAGCGCATCGCCGCGCTGGAGGCCATCAACGACGCCTTCGGGCCGGTGCAGACCTCGACCGAGAGTGGCGCGGGCTTGAAGTCCCGGGTGCGGCAGGGCGAGGCCGCCGCGAAGCTGCTGGCCGAGCTTGACGGCATGCTCGGCGGCGAGCCCGACAAGGTCATGGCGGCCAAGGTGTTGGTGCCCGTGGTCGACAAGGCGGTCTACTACTACAACGCCGTGCCCGCCGTGTACGTGCGCTTTGAGCCCGCGCTGGCCAAGCAGTACCCCGACGAGGTCGCCAAGGCCGACGTCGGGCTGCGCGCGATGGTGGCCCGCCAGGACGCGGTCCAGGCGCTGATCTTCGGCCCGTAACCGGCGACCTCTGCGCTTGGGCGGCGAGCGGCCGACGCGACTGCCGGCCGCCGCCACGACAGCCCCAACGCCGCTCGATGCCGGTCGTGTGCTGGTCTGTAAGTGTTTGTTTACAGGATAGAATCGAGAAAGGCGTGACGATTTGCGCAACAGGCGCGGCGTTCGTCCGATGGGCTACATAGGCCCCCTGCACGCTGGACCGCGCCATGCTCTGCCCGCTTCACCAAGCCGCTCGCCCAGACGAGCCCGTCAACGACACCCCGGCACCCGCGCCAGACACCGAGCGCCGGCACCGCGGCCGCCACGTCCTGCCCAACACGTGGCAGCTGTGTACCAGCCGCACCATTGAGGGCCGCTACGACTTCAGCGAGTTCACAGAGCACGACGTCAAGCGGGTGTGTGGCCTGGTGATCGTGGCCATGAAGCGCTACCGCGTGCAGTGCGCCGGGCTGGTGCTGATGAGCAACCACTGGCACTCGCTGGTGAAGGCGCCGCTGGCGCGGTCCATCAGCGACTTCAACCGCTACGTGAAGGCGGGCATCGCGAAGATGGTGCGGGCCAAGCGCGGCGGCACCGGCGCCATCTGGGACGGCCGGTTCCACAACCTCAACCTGCTGGACGGCGCGTCGAGCCTGGAGAAGCTGCGCTACCTCTGCGAGCACGCCGTACGCGACGGCCTTGTCGCCGACCCTGCGCAATGGCCGTTGGCCAACTGCATCAAGGCCCTGCGCGGCGACCTGCGCATCGAGGGCCTGGCCCGCAGCCGGCGCGGCTCGGGCGCGGACGCGGCGTTCGTACCGGTGTACGGCCGCCTGACCCCGCTGGACGGCTGGGCCACCGACAGCCAGGGCTACCGCCGGGTGATGAACGCGATGATCGACGACATCATCGAGGAGTACGCGACCCAGCGCACCCGGGCCCGACGGGCCTACGAGGCCGCGGTCGCCGAGGCCATGGCCGAGGGCCGCGAGCCACCCCGGGTGAGCCCCCAAGCGCGGGGTGAGTTGGTGAATCGCGTCGAGGACCAGACCTTCGTGCCCCAGCACCCGAAGCGCAGCGCCTATCGGGCGTGCTTCATGGCCCGCGGTGAGGACCGCGCCGTCCGGCTGCGCGAGGCGATGGCCCAGCGGCGGCGGGACTGGGGCGCCTACGAGGTGGCCCTGCACAGGCTGCTGACGCGGCCCTGTGAGGCCGTGCCCGAGCTCCCCGTGACCTGCCAGTGGCCCACGGCGCTGTCGGCGGCGAAGGGCGAGCCGTTCGCCTGGGCGTCGTTCATGGACATCGTGCACCCGGGCGCGGCGCCCGGGAGCGACCCGCCTCCGGCGGCCGCCGGGTAGCGCTGGCGGCGTTCTCGAAGAGGGTCATCGTGCAGCCGCGCTTGCGGCCTGCGCACTGGTGCGTCCCGCGTTTGCGGTTGATGCGCTGAGATGCCCGGAAATCCTCGTGCTGGTTCGTCGGGCGCCTGGTTGGCCCCTCGATTGGCCGCCATCCGGCGCGGTGCGCCGTGGCTTGGTCGACGAGGCTCG
>JAUHVS010000597.1 GCA_030424955.1 bacterium
CCGGGCAGCAACCCCATCGGCCTGCAGTTCCAGACCGGCCGCTGGGGCGGCGGCGAGACGGCGTGGATCCGCTACGAGAGCCAGGGTGGCGCCAACACGCAGCTCGAGATCGGCGTGAGCGATGACGGCGACGACGACATCTACCTGAACGCCCCCGGCGGCACGACGGTGGCTTCGCGGCTGACGGTGTCGGGCTCCAGCGCGTTGAACGGCAACGTGTCGGTGAGCGGCGCCCTGACCACCACCAGCACCCTGCGCGGCAACGTGGACGTCATCGCCGGCCGCGACATGACCGTGGGCCGCAACCTGCAGGTCAACGGCAGCCTGAACGCCAACATCGACGGCCGCTTCCGCCGGGACCTGCGGGTGGATCGCAACATGAGCGTCGGCGGCAGCCTCAGCATCGCGGGGGCGTTCACGGCCGCCAACCTGACGGCCACCGGCGACGTGCGGGGCAACGACGAGGTCATCGCCGGCCGCCGCTTCGTGACCGGCGGGATCACCATCAACAGCAACGGCACGATGGTGTTCCCCACCAGCTGCTGTGACGGCACCCACCGCTACAAGCTGCACCTGTACGGCACCGGCTGGCAGTACTCGCTGGGCGTCGACAGCTCGTCGCTGGTCTACAACACCAGCCGCTACCACCGGTTCTACTGGGACAACGGCGGCACCCGCACCGAGGGCGTGCGCTTCGACAACGGCGAGATCTTCGGCTACCGCGGCATGGACATCACCGGCACCACCGACTTCCGCAGCACGGTCAACGCGCGCTCCAGCCTGGTGGTGTCGGGCACCGCGACCCACAACGGCACCTCAGACCTCAACGGCACCACCTACCTGGACGGGGCCAGCACCTACGCCCGCGGCACGAACCTGTACCTGCAGAACTCGCGGACCTACAGCTACAACACCATGTACTTCGGTAGCCGGGACTGGGCGACGTACATCCAGGGCCGCAACGGCCGAAACCGCTTCGTCGACACCGAGAACGCGGGCCAGCTCCGCGTGGGCGCCGTGTGGGGTACGCCCGGCATCTACTCCGAGACCGGCAGCCGCAACCTGGCGCTGGGCTCCACCAACGGCAACGTCTACATCGGTGAGCCCCAGGGCACCTATGGCTCGCAGGACGTCCGTGCCGACCAGGTCATCTCCCGCGACGTGTACATCTCGGGCACCTGGATGAACGCCTGGAAGAACAGCATGAACACCCGGGTGGCCAACCTGGAGGCCCGCCCCGCCAACGGGGCCACGGGCGGCAGCGCCACCTGCCCCGGCGGGTGGAACACGTACGGCAGCCTGTGCTTCTACAACAGCCGCCGCTCGGCCAACGACCAGAGCCTCGTGAGCCACTACTGCCACACCCAGACGGGCGGTCAGCTCTGCACGGACGCCGAGGTCGTCGCGATCCGCGGCTGGCTCGGCTGGTTCGGGGGCAACTTCTGGTACGCCGACTCCTGCGGCGACAACTGCTCGCTGTTCCACAACGGCAACGGCAGCAACCACTGGTACGACCACGACGGCACGGCGAACAAGCGCGACCACCGCTACGCGTACTGCTGCCGCCCCCGCTGATGCGCACCGGGCTTGGCGTCGCGCTCCTGGCGCTGGCGGCCTGCGGCTGCACCCGCAGCGATCCCGAGGCCGAGCGCGCCGGGCGCCTGAAGGCGCTGCTGGCCGGCACACCGACCCAGGCCGCCCCCCCCACCAGCGCGGGCACGCCCGCTGCGTCCCCCCCCTCGGCGGCACCGTCGGGCGCGTCCGACGGCCGCGTCTGGCGGGCCACCCCTGACCCGGACGACAGCCGGCCCCTGCGCGCGTCCCCCGAGGACGCCGCCCGCCTCGCGGCCGATGACGGGCCCATCAACCCCACCGCCAACCAGGACGACAGCATCCGCTCCCTGCTGGAGGACTTCCCCTGGGGGGACGATCTGGAGGGCGTCTGGCCGGGGACCGACAACCCGGATCCCGTGCCCTTGCAGTCGGTGCCGGACGCCGAGATGCTGACGCGGGCGCTGGCCGACAGTGGGGGGCGCTACGTCCCCGACCGCCACCACGCGCTGATCAGCGTCGCGCGGCGCCGCGTGCCGGGCGCCTTGGAGGCCATCGCCCGCGCGCAGCAGCCCAGCGAGGATCCTCGCCTGCGCGAGGGCGCCATCGCGGCGCTCATCGAGCACGGCCGCCGCGAGGCCCTGCCCCTCATGTGGAACAGCGTGGCCGACTCGAGCCCCTTCGTGCGCGGCAACGCCGTCTGGGCCATCGCGCTGTACGGCCACGAGGAGGCGCTCAAGGCCATCCAGGTCGCGCTGTCCGACCCACACCCCTACGTGGTCGGCATGGGGATCCTGGCCACCACCGCGCTGCGGGACGAGGCCGAGTTCTGGCCCATCCTCGAGCGCACGGTGGTGAGCCCGAAGCAGCAGATCTACCAAGAGGCCGCGTATGTGCTGTCGCAGGTGGACGCCCCGCGCGCCCGGACCCTGCTGCGGCGGGAGTACGACCGCGCCAAGGGCGAGCGCCGCGCCATCTTCCGGTGGTACCTGCGCCAGAACCTGCACCGGCGCCTCGACTGACCGTGCGACACCCCGGTGACGCGCCGCGTCAGCCCGCGTAGACTGGCGGGATGGGCACTCTTGAACGCTGGGCCGTGGTCCTGGGCGCCTCGTCGGGCGTCGGCGCGTACATCGCGCGCGCCCTCGCGCGGGACGCTGGGCTGAACATCTTCGCCGTGCACCGGGGCAACTGGCCCGACGACGCCGCCGCGCTGCGCCACGACGTCGAGGCCGCCGGCCGGCGCTTCGTGGAGTGGCGGGCCGACGCCGGCCTGCCCGACGCCCCCGAGGCCGCGCTGCCCGCGGTGCGCGCCCTGGGCCCCCACCCCGTCGCGGTGCTCGTGCACAGCCTCGCGGGCGCGAGCGTGGGCGCCCTGGCCCGCGGCCCCGCCGCCCCGCTGCACCCCAAGCAGTACGCCCACACCTTCGCGTGCATGGCGCACTCCTTCGCGTGGTGGATCGCCGCGCTGCACGGGGCCGATCTGCTCGACCCCGCCGGGGCCCGGCTGCTCGCCCTGGGCAACATCATGCCCGACGTGGTGGTGCGCCAGACCCCGCTCATCGCCGCCAGCAAGGCCGCCCTGCACCAGTACGTGCGGCACCTGGCCCTGGAGCTGGGCCCCCTGGGCCACCGCACCAACCTGCTCGACTTCAGCTTCGTACCCACCCGCGCGGCGCAGGTGACCTTCGGGCCCGAGCGGGTGGCCCGCCTCGCCGAGGTCATGCAGGCCGGCACCCCGGCGGGGCGGCTGTGCGATCCCGCCGCCGTGGGCCAGCTGGTGGCGCAGCTGGTCGGCCCCACCGGCGAGTGGTTCAACGGCGCGCGCCTCGACTTCACGGGGGCCGAGGCGCAGAGCTTCTTCGACGTGCTGGTGCGCCCGCCGCCCCCCACCTGAGCTCCGCCCGCTGAGCCCTGCCCGCTGGCCTTGCGCTCGCGGGCCAGCCTTTGCACCCTGCGGCGGCCCCTGCTGCCCGTGGAGTCGCCCGTGCCCCATCGCCAGACGCTCATCGCCCGGCTCACCGCGCACACCCCGGCCGACGCCGCCGAGGCGGCCGACCGCGAGCGCATGATCGCCTTCGCCCAGGCCCACGCCGACTGCTTCGGCAAGGCCAACCCGCTGGGCCACTTCACGGGCTCGGCCTTCGTGCTCGATCCCGCGGGCCGGGTGCTCATGACCCACCACCGCAAGCTGAACCGCTGGCTGCAGGTGGGCGGCCACAGCGAGCCCCACGAGCACGATCCGGCGCAGACCGCCCTGCGCGAGGCCCGCGAAGAGAGCGGCCTGCCCGATCTGCGCTTCGAGGGCGTGCCCACCCCCCTCGATCTGGACATCCACCGCATCCCGGCCCGGCGCGACGAGCCCGCCCACGACCACCTGGACGTGCGCTACGCCCTGTACACCGACCAGCCCGACGCGGTGGCGGTCAGCGACGAGAGCCACGCCCTGCGCTGGTTCACCCTGGCCGAGCTCGCCGCGCTGCCCGACCAGGACGCCGCCAACCGCCGCGCGGTGGCCAAGCTGCAGGCCCTGCAGGGGCGCTGACCGTGTGCGTGCTGCTCATCGCCCGGGATCTGCACCCCGCGTGGCCCGTGCTCATCGCCGCCAACCGCGATGAGTTCCTGGACCGGCCGTCCACCCCGCCCCAGCGCCTGCTCGACGCCCCGCGGGCCATCGGCGGCCGCGACCTGAAGGCCGGCGG
>JAUHVS010000598.1 GCA_030424955.1 bacterium
GAGCAGGCCCGCGCCGATGTCGTCGCGGCTCGCGGCGCCGTCGCCGGTCCAGCCCGTGCAGCCCGCCTCGTCGATGCCGCAGCCCAGGAGCCGGTCGACGGCCATGGCACAGGCCGGGCTGGGCTCGCCGCCGCCAGCCCCGCCCATGCCGCCTTCGCCGCCCATGCCGCCTTCGCCGCCCATGCCGCCTGCGCCGCCGGCGCCGCCCATGCCGCCCTCGCCGCCGGCCCCGCCGGCGCCGCCGATCCCCATGTCTGCGCCGGGGCTGTCGTCGTCGTCACACCCTACGGCGCCCACGGCCAGGGCGGCCGTCAGCAACACAGTCCATCGAATCATGGGAACACCTCCAGGTTCACGATGAGCCCACGGCCAGGCCCGTTCACGCTGGAGCCGTGGGTGCGGTTTGGTTGATCGGCGAGGTTCTCGAAGACCACGTAGGCCCCGAACACGTCGGTCTTGAGGCCCGCGCGGGCGTCAAACACGACGTAGCCCGGGGTGCCCCCAAAGGGGATGCGCGCGTCGGCCTCGTCGCCCACCGACAGGTCGGTCTGGTCGAGGGCCCAGCGCACGGCGCCGCCGAGGTACAGGCCGCTGCTGCGCTGCCGCCACATGATCTCGCCCACCCCGTTGACGGGGGGCATGCGGGACAGGGGCACCCGGCCGGGGCGGCCCGCGATGGGGGAGTCGCCCTCGCCCTCGGTGATCGCGAGGGTGGCCATCAGGCTGACGCTGCGCAGCGGGCGCAGGGTGAGGGCGCCCTCCACCCCGCGGATGCGGGCCTCGCCGGTGAGGTTGACCAGCTGCACGGCGGCGCGGGCGGCGCGGCACTCCCGATCGCCCGAGGGGCAGTCGGCGCTGCGGCGCTCCATGGTGCCCCGCAGGCGCTGGTCGAAGACCCACGCGGCGACCTCGAGATAGCGGTGCTGGTACTGCACGCCCGCCTCCACCGTGGTGGCGTACTCGGGGCTCAGGTCGGCGTTCTCGAGCTGGTAGCCGCGGCCTGTGGGCTGGCGGCCGGTGAGGTCGTCCAGGTTGGGGGGGCGGAACCCCTGCTCGACGTTCAAGCGCAGGGACAGCCCGGTCAGCGGGCGGCCCTCGACGCCGACGTTGAACACGGTCGACCCCCAGCTGCGGTCGAAGGCCTCGGACTGGGTGTCGTCGTCGCCCGGCGAGGACGCCGCGACCCACGCGGCCCGCGCGCCGGCGCGCACGGTGAGGGCGTCCCACAGATCCAGCCGGGGCGAGGCCCAGGCGCCGGCCTGCAGGTACTGCGAGCCGTCGATGTACTGCCCGCGGGACGCGTCGCGGGTGATCCCCACCCGCACCAGGGTGGTGAAGGCTGAGGACTCGACGGTCTCGAAGCCGCCATCCACGCCGTAGTCCACGTCCAGCCGCGCGTCGGGGTGCAGCCGCCAGGGGGCGGTGTGGCCCACCGCGCGGGCGCTCCAGAGATCGAGCTGATCCTCGCCGCCCGTGATCGCCCCCAGGGTCTGGCTGCTGTCGCGGGAGCGGCGCTCGAACTGGCGCATCCAGCCGGCCATCGCCTCCAGGCGGTGGAGGGCGGCGACGCCGGGGTTGGCGTCGACCCGCAGGTAGCTCTGGGTGCGGTTCTGGTTCTCGAAGAGCAGGCACTCGCTCAGATCGGCCTCGGGGGGCGGGCACTGGTCGGTGCGGGGGGCGTCCATCTGGCGGTAGACGTAGGTGGCGCCGGTCAGCCGCACGCGGGGGTGGGCGTCCCACACGACCCGGGCGTCGCCGGTGGCCTCGCGGAAGCCCGTGCCCAGCTGGGTGCGCCCGTCGGCGGCGAAGGTGGGCACCTCCTTCTCGAAGGCGGGGATGCCCGTCTCGGCCTCGGTGAGCAGGTGGCCCACCGAGCCCGACGACTCCAGCCGGCCCACGTCCCGGTAGCCCGCGCCCACCAGCACCCCCAGGCGGGGGCCGTACTGCACCTCGACCTCGGCGCGGCCGCCGGTGTCTTGGTCGGCGGTGGCGTAGCGGGCCGAGAAGGCGGTGCGGGTGTGCAGGCTCAGCTCGTCGACGGTGGGGTCGATGCGGGGGCTGCGGGGGCGCACCATGATGGCGCCCGCCATGGCGTCGGCGCCCAGGCTGACGCTGGCGCTGCCCCGCACCACGTCGACGACGTCGATGGTGCGGCTGTCGACGGTGAACAGGTACTGGTTGGGCCCCTGGCGGAACAGCGCGTTGTTGAGGCGCAGGCCGTCGAAGAGCAGCAGCACCTGCTGCCCCGTGCGGCCGCGCACATAGGGCGAGCCCTGGCCGTGGCCGGTCTGCTGCACGAAGGTGCCGGGGGCGTAGCGCAGCGCGTCGGGGGTGGAGCGCACCTGGCGGGTCCGCAGGTCTTCGGCCGTGATCCGCCCCACCGCCCGATCGCGGGCGAGGGGGTTGGGCAGCCGCTGACCACGCACCTCCATGTCGATCTCATCCTCCGGCGCTGTGGGGGTCCCACCGCTGGTCGCGGGCGCAGGGGCGCCGTACGCCGGCGGTGCCGGCGGCGGCTGTCCGAAGGCCGCGCCCCATGCGGCGACCCAGACGAACGCTGCGACGTAGTTCACAGCCATGGACACTGCGGGATCGGCGGGTGGGCGGCCATGCGTAGTGTTACCTCGGCAGGTCTACGGATGGCCGTGGCGGGCGGGCATCGCGCCGACGACCCGGGTCACTCGGTGGGGAAGTCGAAGTGGGCCGAGAGCGCGGCGTGATCGGAGCCGGCGAAGCCGTCCTGGCCGTCCGAGCGCACCACCACGGCCGAGCGCGGCACGTAGCGGCCCGCCGAGGACACGACCCGATAGATGTGGTCGAGGGCGGACTCCTGGCCGAAGTAGCGGTACGTCGCGGCCGCGGCGCCGATGTCGGCGGCGACCCGCTGGAGGGCGCCCTCCAGCTCGAGATCGTTGAGGGTGGGGGAGCCCGGCTCGTCGTTGAGATCGCCGGCCAGCAGCACCATGGCCTGCGGGTGGCGGGCGGCGACGTCGATCATGATGTCGCGGGTGGCCCGCGCCTCGGCGCGGCGGCGGCCCTGGTCGTCGTTGTTCTGCGACTTGAAGTGGGCCACGAAGACGATCAGGCGGCGGGCCGGCCCCTGGGGATCATCGCGGGGGGTGACGTCGAGGTGCACCTCGAGCAGCTCGCGCGAGAAGCGGGTGCTGCTGCCATCGGGCCGGGTGATCTCGGTGTCCTGGTGGGTGTAGACCCGCACGAGCTCGCCGCGGGCCAGCAGGGCGACGTCCAGGGAGGCCGGGTAGCCCAGCTCGCCGAGCACCTGCACGTTGAAGGGGCTGTCGAGCTGCTGCAGGTAGAACTGCAGCTTGTCGAGGCTGTCCTGGCTCTCGATCTCCTGCAGGGCCACCACGTCGGCGCCGTACTGGCGGTGCAGGCGGATGATCGCCCGCGCCAGATCCTCGGCCCGGCGGTTGAACCACTGCCCCGTCGGCACGAACTCGAAGTCGCCCTCGCCGCACTGGCTGCTGTCGCAGTTGAGGTCGAAGAAGCGCTGCACGTTGTAGGTCGCCACGCCGATGGGCGGATCGACGGGCACCGCCTGGTCGGGGGCCGTGGCGTCGACCACCTGGGCGTCCAGGGCGGCGTCTGCTCGAGCCCCCCCGTCGCTCGGTGGGGGCGGCAGCGCGTCGAACACGCCCGCGTCGAGGGGTGCCCCGTCGCCCCCCCCGCTCCCCCCACCGGCGGGGACGCACCCCAGGGCTGCGATCGCGACCGCCCAAATCCACCGCTTCATCCGACGCTCCCACGCATTGCTGGGGACGCAGGGTAGCAGAAGCGGGGCGGATCAGATCTGCGACATGGCCGCCTTGACGCGCGGGTTGTCCCGGCACTTGCGTCCGTGCTGCATCGCGGCCTGTACGACCGCCTTCATGCGCCCGCTGTAGCGCTGCATCAGCTGCTTGCGCTCCAGGTCGGGCAGGCGCTTCTGATCGGCCTTGAGGGCGGCGATGGTGGGACCGTACTGGGCCATGAACCCTTCGAGGGCCACGCCCATGTTGTCGCAGCTCTGGGTGTGCTGGGTCATGATCGCCGCCATCTGCTCCATGAGCAGCACGGCCCGCTCGCCCGGCGACTGGGTCGTGTTGGCGGCGGTGGTCGCGATGCCCGCCGCCCCGCGGGGCACAGACGGCTCGGGGTCGTTGCCGCAGGCGAGCAGGGTGAGGCTCAGGGCGGGGAGCAACCACACAGGGGTCCAGGCCATGGGGTGACCTCCAGCAAGGGGCAG